>JBJHBX010000087.1:0-9425 GCA_050485725.1 Gemmatimonadales bacterium
CCGGGTCGGAGCCGTGCTGGATCGGCACGTCCAGGTAGGGGACGATGCGGGGCTCGGCCGCCAGCAGTGCCACCAGCTCGGGGGTGATCCCCGATGGATACATGTAGAAGAGCCGATACCACGGAATTTCGGTGCCGTGGAGGAGCGCCCGGAGGAGGTCCTCGAGGAGGGGGGTCTCGGCAGGCCTGCCCCCCGCTCCCGCCGCCTGCACCGCGGCGCGCCTGAGGTCGCGACCGTACCAGGTCGTGTCCTGCGAGATGACGTTCAGCTCCCGGACGCCCCGGGCTTCGAGTTCCGCCGCCTCGCGCACGAGCTCGGCCACCGGCGCTGACCGGTGAAGCCCGCGCATGTGCGGGATCGCGCAGAAGGCGCAGGTGTGGTCGCATCCCTCCGAGATCTTGAGGAAGGAGGTATGCGGGGTGTCGGTGGAGAGGATGCGGAGCGGACGCTCCATGTTGGGGAGAGCGTCGGGCGGCGGAAGGAGCCCCCGCCCCTGCAACTCGGGGACGAGTCCCTGCATTTCGGTGAGCCCCATGAAGAGATCGACCTCGGGGATCTCCGCGGCGAGCTCGTCCTTGTAGCGCTGCACGAGGCAGCCCACCGCAACCACCGCCCGGACGTCCCCGGAGGCCTTGAGGGCGCAGGCCTCGAGGATCGTCTCGACGGACTGCTCCTTCGCGGACTCGATGAAGCCGCAGGTGTTCACGATGACGACGTCGGCCCCCTCCACCTCGCCCGAGACCCGGGCGCCGTTCCCGACGAGCGCCGCCATCATCCGCTCGGAATCGACGGTGTTCTTGTCGCAACCCAGCGTGATGAGGCCGATCCGGGGACCGTCGTACGCGCCCGCGGCCTCGAGGGCGTGCTCGACGGCCCGGGCGTCCCGGGGCGCATCGGGACGGACCGGCTCCGGGGTCACAGGGAAGACCGGGAGGTCCCGGGTGCGGACCCGCTCCCCGGGCCGGGGGACCGCCCCCGTGGTGCCCGATCCCCCTCCCGCGTCGCCCCGCTTCGACGCCCCCCCGGAGGCCGCCGTCACCGGTTCACCACCCGTACCCCCGCAGGGGCCTCGAAGCGGAAGCGGTCCGGGGAAATCGTCGGGTTCAGGCGCATCCCCGAAAGGACCACGGTCCGGACGAAACCCTCCGCCTCGGTGATCTCGATCTTCCGGATCAGCGCGTCGGAGGTGTCGACCCAGACGCGGGCACGGAGGAAGGGCGAGGGAACAAGGGGACGAAGGTGCAGGATGCGAGCCGTGCGCCCGTCGACCTCCTCGGTTCCCTCCAGCGTGGGCACGTACCGGCGCCCCGGGTCCCGCAGGAACTCGCCGTGCAGGTCGAAGCGACCCTCCGCGGCCCCCGGATCGGTCCGGAAGGCCTGTCCCGGGTCCGTCGACGGGAAGTAGACGTAGAGGTGGGTCCCGTCGGCCACGACCCGGTCACCCTGCGGGTCCGTGAAGCGCATCTCGAAGCGGTCCGGACGCTGCTGGCAGAGCTCGCCGCGGCTGCGGGTGGTCTGGCGCAGGAGGTCGTTCCGGACCTCCTGACGGAAGTCGGCGCAGAAGGCGGCGATCCCGCGGTACCGCTCGGCGGCCCGCTCCAGGAGTGCGAGAGCGGAGGCGTCGGCGGCGGCGGGCGCGTCCTGTGCGGCGCCGCCGGTCGGAAGAACGCCTACCGCGAACAGGGCGAGGCCGAGAAGGGCGGCACGTGCGGAGGGGTGAACCCGTGCGCGGCGGGCGCTGCATGGCATGAGCGTCATCGGAACCATTCCGGAAAGGTCATGGGAGGCGGGGGCAAGGGGAAGTCCTGCGGCCCATGGAGGCATGGTACAGGAGCCGTCGGCGCCGAGGTCCGCGGACCCCGCCTGTGCAGGGGGCCCGACGCGAGGTACCTTGGCCTTCGAACCTTGTCCAAGGAACGTACCCGATGCCTTCCAGAAGAAGCTTCCTGAAGCTCGCCTCCGCCGCCGGCGCCGCCGCTGCCGCGGGCTTTCATCCCGGTGAACTCGCCCGCGCCGCCCCTTCGACGGGTTCCGGACCGGCCTCCTCGCCCGCGGGCGCGCCGCCCCGTACGATCCGGCTCCTGATCCTGGGCGGGACCGGGTTCATCGGGCCGCACCAGGTGCGCTACGCCGTCGAACGGGGGCACGAGGTGACGATCTTCAACCGGGGCCGCTCGGCCCCGGGGGTCTTCGACGGGGTCGAGGAGCTGACCGGTGACCGCGATGCGGGGATGCTCGACGCCCTCCGGGGAAGGCGCTGGGACGCGGTGATCGACAACTCGGCGTCGGGATCCGATGCGCCCCGATGGGTCCGCGAGAGCGCCGGCCTCCTCCGGGATGCCGCCGACCAGTACCTCTTCATTTCGACCCGATCGGTCTTCAGGGATCTGAGCCAGGTCCCCGCCACCGTCGACGCGCCCCTCTTCACCCCCGAGACCACGCCGAACTGGGAACCGGGGCGCCCCTATCCGTACGGCCTGGCGAAGGCACTGGCCGAGGGCGAGGCCCTCGCGGCCTTCGGAGACCGGACCACGATCGTCCGCCCCGGGCTGATCGTCGGTCCCGGCGACGACACCGACCGCTTCACCTACTGGCCGGTCAGGATCGAGCGCGGCGGTGAGATCCTGGCGCCGGGGGATCCGCACCAGGACCGGGTCCAGGTCATCGACGTGCGCGATCTCTGCGAATGGGTGATCCGGCTCTGCGAAGCGCGCACCTGCGACACCTTCATGGGGATCGGGCCGGAGAACGGACGCTCCATGGCGGAGTTCCTGTACGGCATCGCGGCGGTGACCACGACACCCCTCTCGTGGCGGTGGGTCCCCCGCGCCTTCCTGGCCGAGCAGGGCTTCCGCCCCTACCAGGAAATGCCGGTCTGGCGCCCCCCGACCGCCGGGTTCGAGGGGTTCGCGCGCTTCGACCTGACCCGCGAGGTGGCCGCCGGCCTGACCTTCCGGAGCCTTGCCGAAACCACCGCGGCCACCCTGGCCTTTCACCACGGCAGGCCCCCGGAACGACGAGCCGCACTCCGAGCCGGTGTCTCCGCCGAACGTGAGGCCGCGGTGCTCGCGGCCTGGAACGCCCGGGGCACACCGGCATGAGCGCCCGCGCCCGCGCGCATCGCGACCGGATCGCGAGGCGACCTGCGGCGTACAACGTGAGGCCCCTACCGGGTGTCGCTCAGATGTTGGCCGGCGCCGGACCGACCCCTTCGGTCCCCGGGCGTCGCCGAACGTTCACGTCCGATCCGAGGTGAAGAACATGCTTTCCCGTCGTGAGTGGATCCGCCGTACCGCCCTCGCAGGCGCCGCCATCCCCTTCGCCCCCCGGCTCCTCGACGCGCTGGAGAGCCCCGGAACCCTGCGGCGGGAGATGATCCGCCGTGCCATTCCGTCGTCCGGGGAACAGGTCCCGGTGGTCGGGCTGGGGAGTTCGGCGACCTTTTCGCAGGTCGCTCGCTCCGAGGACTACTCCGCGCTTCGCGAGGTCATGAGTGCGATGATCGAGCATGGCGGAACGGTCTTCGATACCGCCCCGAGTTACGGCGCGTCGGAGGAAGTCTCGGGGGGCATCGCCCGGGAGCTGGGCATCACCGACCGCGTCTTCTGGGCCACGAAGGTGAACGTGGCCCGCCAGGGGTCGGCCGATCCGGCCGAGGCGAGGGCCCAGATCGCCTCCTCGTTCGAGAAGATCGGAAAGGATCCCATCGACTGCATCCAGGTGCACAACCTGGGTGACATTCCGGTGCAGATGGGGATCCTGAAGGAGATGAAGGAAGCGGGACGAATCCGCTACATCGGGGTGACCTCGACGAGCGAGGCCCGCTACGACGACCTCGCGGCCGTGATGCGGAACGAACCCATCGACTTCATCGGGGTGGACTACGCCGTCGACAACCGGAGCGCCGAGGAGCTGATCCTGCCGCTGGCGCGGGAGCGGGGCATCGGCGTGCTCGTCTACGTGCCCTTCGGGCGGACGAGGCTCTGGAACCGGATCGGGGACCGCCCCCTGCCGGAGTGGGCCTCCGAGTTCGATGCGTCGACCTGGGCCCAGTTCATGATCAAGTTCTGCCTGGCCCATCCGGCCGTGACCTGCGTGACCCCCGCGACCTCGCAGGCCCGCCACATGATCGACAACCTCGGGGCCGGCATGGGTCGCCTCCCCGACGCGGCGATGGTCCGTCGCATGGTGGAGTACGTCGAGGCCCTCCCCACGGCCTGACGCGGCACCCCTGGCGCAGCGATCCCGATCCCGCCCCGGGCACCCTGTGTCCGGGGCGGACGGTGCGGCCTCGTCCAATCCCGGAGGCGTGATGCGGCGAAGCTGGTCGATCCGGAGCCACCTGCTGGCCCTGGTGCTGCTCGCCTTCCTCCCCCTGCTCCTTCTCCTGGCGCAGACCGGATACGGAGACCTGAAGCGCAGCCTGGAGGAGGCCGAACGAAGCTCCCTGGCGCTCGCCGAAGCGACCGCGGCCTCCATCGCGCAGCTGATCGGCGACTCGGAAGGGGTGCTCCGCGGCATCGCCGACCGACCCGAGGTCCGGGGGGGCGACGCGGACGCCTGCAGCGCGTACCTTGCCGAGATCGTCCCGCTCCTTCCCCGTTTCGCGAACGTCTTCCTGGCCGACGCCACCGCCGAGGTGGCATGCTCGGCGCTCCCGGCACCCGCGTCCGGTTTCGAGTCGGTCGTGGACCGGGCATGGTTTCGCGCGACGATGGCGGCGGGCTCCTTCACGATCGGCGCACCGCAGGTCGGGCGGATCTCGGGACGGTGGGTCAGCGTGCTGGCCGTCCCCGTGATCGGTGACGACGGACGCACCGTCGGCGTGCTGGGCGGAGCCCTCGACCTCTACCGGATCCAGGATCTCCTGGTCGGCGCCGACACCTCCGAGTCGACGCTCCTCACGATCGACGATCTCGACGGCGTGGTCGTCGCCCGTTCCATGGCGCCGGAGGAGTGGGTCGGCCGGGCCCTCCCGCCCAGCGACCTCGACCAGGAGCTGCTCCGGCAGCCCACCGGGCGAACGCGCAGCCCCGGCGCCGAAGGCGTGGACCGGGTATGGGGCTTCACCGCGATCCCCGGAACGAGCTGGCGGGCCTGGGCCGGGATCCCGTCGGAGGAGGTATACGCTCCGGTCCGCACCGCCGCGCTCCGGCAGGCGCTCCTCGTCTTCCTCGCCCTTGCCTTCCTCGCGGGGCTGAGCGTGCTGCTGCACCGGCGGATCCGGAAATCCCTGGACGGGCTCGTCGGCGCCGCCACGCGGATCGGCGAGGGGAGCACCGTCCCCCTTCCCGAGGAGGGTCCCGAGGAGGTGCGCCGCCTGGCCCGGCAGTTCAACCTCGCTCTCGAGCAGTTGCGCCGAACGGACGAGGAGCGGCTCCGGATGCTCGAGCGCTACCGGGGAACGCTGGAGCACGCCCTCTTCGGCATCGTCGTGACCGATGTCCACCACCGCATCCTCGAAGCGAACCCGGCCACCGCCCGGCTCCTCGGGCTCCGGGAGCCGGACGAGCTGCGGGGACGGGGGCTGGACGAGCTCTTCGTCGACCCGGAGAGCGCGGATTCAGGCCTCGAGGCTGCGCTCGCCACATCGGTCTCCGGGGAAGAAGGCCGGGGCCGGAGCGGCGGTACACCCCGGGGCGTGCTCGTGGAGTGGCGCGGCCCCGAGGGGGTCGCCATCACCGTTCGGCTGCTGGGCACCGCCAACCTCACCGACGGTCGGGAACGGCGGGAATGGATGATCGAGGACGTGACCGACCAGCTTCGGCTCGAGGCCAGGCTCAGGGAGGGTCAGAAGCTCGAGGCCGTGGGGCGACTGGCCGGGGGCGTCGCCCACGACTTCAACAACCTCCTGACGGTGATCACCACCGCCGCCCACATGCTCCGCCAGGACCACGGGACGGATGCCCGGGTCGACGAGATCGGGAAGGAGATCCTGGACGCGTCGGCCATGGGCGCCTCCCTGACCCGGCAGCTCCTGACCTTCAGCCGGAAGCAGGTCGTTCAGCCGAAGCCCATGGACCTGACCGCCCTCGTGCGCGGCATGGAGGGTCTCCTGCAGCGCCTTCTCGGTGAGGCCTCGGAGCTGGTCACCTCGCTGGAGGAGAATCCGGGATTGATCGAGGCCGACCCGGGACAGGTGGAGCAGGTGGTGCTGAACCTGGTGGTGAACGCGCGTGACGCCTCGGAGGCGGGAAAACCGGTGGAGCTGTCGACCCGTTCGGTGCGGCTCGAGCGGGCGACCCCGGTCTCGACGGGCACCCTCGCCGCGGGTGACTACGTCGTCCTGACCGTGGCCGACCGGGGCACGGGGATCCCCGACGGGGTCCGCGACCGGATCTTCGAACCCTTCTTCTCGACGAAGGAGGACGGACGCGGGACCGGCCTCGGGCTTGCCACCGTCTACGGCATTACCGTCCAGGCGGGCGGCGGGATCGCCGTCGAGAGCCGGACCGGCCGGGGAAGCCGCTTCACGGTCTACCTGCCCCGGATTCCCGACTGACCGGTCGGCCCCTGCACCGAGCTCGGCGGGGCGGGCGGATGGACCCGCCGCCCCGCCACCTCAGGCCCCCCCGCCCTGCTCCTTCGCGATCCGGGCCTGCTCCCGCGCCAGCCAGAGGCTCAGTCCGGCCCAGATCGCGGCCATCGGCAGAACCGCCGCCGTCAGTACCGCGATTCCCCCTCCAAGCTTCCCGAGGAAGCCTTCGGTCCAGGCGCCGACCACGTCGCCGGTCCGGTACACGAAGGTGTCGATCACCGCCTTCCCCTTGTACTTGTCCTCGCGGTTCACCACGGTGAAGAGCGTTTCGCGGGCGGGGCGGGCGAGCCCGCGCTGGACGGCACGGTACGAAGCCTCGAGGATCACGAGGGCTCCGAAGGTCCCCGAGATCGCGAGCCCGATGAAGCCCAGCGAGACGGTCACGGGGAGGAGCACCAGCGCCACCCCCACCCCGAGCCGCTTCATGATGTGCCCGGTCAGGAAGAGCTGCAGGAAGAAGGTCGCGACCTGCGTCAGCGTGTCGATCTGCGCAAAGAGCCCGGTCCGCT
Source organism: Gemmatimonadales bacterium (assembly GCA_050485725.1). GTDB lineage: Bacteria > Gemmatimonadota > Gemmatimonadetes > Longimicrobiales > Gaopeijiaceae > SKNW01. Next base: position 7,048 of record JBJHBX010000087.1, read on the forward strand.
CGTCGGTCACGTCGGTCATCTCCGCGACCATGGCCAGCCGGGTGAAGTAGATGAAGGTGGCGAGGATGGCCATGATCAGCACCCACGCGCAGATCCCGAGCAGGTACTTTGACCGCATGACCGACCGGAACCCCTCCCACATGCTCCCGCCGATGACCTCCTTCTCATCGACGACCGGGGGCGCCTCGGGGTCGTCCGGGTCCACCTCCGACAGGCTTTCGGGCTGGAGCATCGTCACGACCCGCGCCGCAACCACCCCCAGCATCAGGAATCCCGAGGCGATCAGGAGCAGGCTCGGCGTTCCGAGCCTCGTGGCGTAACCCCAGGCGAAGGCGGGGCCGAAGATCGCGCCGAGCGTCCCCCCCACAGCCAGGATCCCGAAGAGCCGCTTCGACTGCTCGAGTGAGAACCGGTCCACCATCAGCGCCCAGAAGACCATGGTGCTGAACAGGTTGAAGACGCTGAACCAGACGTAGAAGACCCGCCCCGACACCATTCCCACCTGGTCTGGGGCAAAGGTCAGAAGTGCCCAGAACCCGCACAGGCTGAGCGCGAAGACCACGTAGGTGATCGCGATGAAGGTCATCCGGCGGAACATCGAAACGAGCGCCCCGAAGGCGGGGTTCACCGCCAGCGTCACCACCGCCGTGCCCACGAAGAGCCAGCGGACGGTGTCGAGCCCGCTCTCCATTCCCAGCGCCTCCCGGGCGGGCCGCAGCATCTGGATCGCCGTCAGCACGCAGAAGAAGAAGGCGATCGAAGCCAGCAGCGAGGCGATTTCGCCCCGACGGACGTTCGTGAAGCGCTCGATGGCGGAGGTCATGGGATCCGGGGTGGAAGGGTCGATGGGTGCGGGGCGGGGTCCGGGAGCGGTTCGGCTCGGACGTTCGAGTCAGGGACACGCCGGCCCGCCATTTCGTTACGGCTCGCCGCCGCGATCCGCGGTCAGTCCGCCGGCACCCGGTTCACGGGGTCCTCGTCGGGATCGTCGAACCAGTCGAAGTAGCGCTCCGCCCCCAGGATCCCCTGTTCGACGAGCGCCTGCTGTCGGAGTGGGTCGATGTCGAAGTCCGTCGTCCCCACGTCGAGGGTGTTGATGTAGACGGTGCGCTGCCAGTCGTCTCCGTGCAGGTGCACGCGCTCCTGCACGTTCAACAGCGCCTTCAGAAGCGCACGCGCATAGTCGGTGAAGCCCTCGATCGGCACGCCGTCGGGTTCCTCGCCGTATCGGTAGAGCGCGATCTCCCGCGCGGTGTCGAGGCGCATGCCCAGCGTCTGGCGGTTGTAGACGTAGGGGCTTCTTCCGGGTCGAACCAGCTCGAACCGGGCATTCTCGGCCTCGTAGTAGGCAGTGGTGCGGGCGGCCCAGGGGTCCCGGTCCAGGTCGATGTAGCGCAGACGGTCGAAGAGCTTCACGGGGTAGTTGAGCTGCACCCCGCCGTCCACGTAGACGTCGCGGCCGGGTCCGCGTCTCACGGCCCGGAAGAAGAGGGGAATCGACATCGAGATCCTGAGCGCGTCGACCACCGGCATGTCCGCGTGCCGCTCGTGCGAGAAGACCTCGGCGAACCCCGTCGAGAGGTTCGTGCCGATCACGTGCAGCTCGGGTCTTCCCTCCTCCCTCAGCTCGCCGAAGGTGGTCCGCCGGCTCCCGGTCCGCGCCTCGACGAGCTCCCCGATCCACGAGTGGAAGAAGTCGCCCCGGTGGTAGCCGAACTCGGTGGCCAGCAGCCGCACGTTCCGGATCAGCCCGAAGGCCCGGTCCATGAAGGCGCTGAAGTCCGTGGACCGAAGGATCCCGTACTGCTCGAAGGGCGTGTACCCGAGCGCGAAGATCAGGGCGTTGATCGCACCGGCACTCGCCCCCCCGCAGCGCCGGATCCCGCCCAGGAGCCCCCGGTTGGCGAGGATCTGCATGGCGCCGACGTAGGCGATCCCCTTCACGCCCCCGCCCTCGAAGACCAGGTTCCTGAACTGGACCGGGCCCTCGGGGCCTCGCGCTTCCTCGCGTTCGGGCATCGGTTCGTGGTTCCCGGGCCGGGTCGGGTGGAATGGAGCTTCGAGTCGGCCGACCGCGGGCGGTGGGCCGAAGGGCGTCGGGAGTGTGCGCACCCTCCTTCGCCTCCGCAAGCCTCCGAGGGCCAGGGGTCGCCGCGCCCTCCGCTTGCCGGGCGCGGCCGCCGAGGGTAGCGTGCCCGGGTCCTCGCCCCCCGGACCCCCGTCCCCCAGGACCCATGTCTCCTACGCCAGGAAGGCCCGAGGCCCGTTCAAGGCCGTTGCCCGCCGCCCCCGCATGGGTGGTTTCTTCCCTCCTTCTTCTCGGGGGATGCGACGCACCCGACGGATCGGCCCGGACGACCCTCCCGGACCCGTTCGAC
>JBJHBX010000088.1:0-9308 GCA_050485725.1 Gemmatimonadales bacterium
CGCGCCACCCTTCCGGATTCCATGGACGTTCGGCTGGCCCGGTCTCCGGGTGTGTCCAGCGCCGACCGGACCCACTTCCGGGGCGTCCTGGAGCGCGTACTGGCCGACGAGTTCACCAGCCGCCCGGCTGCAGAGAGCGAGGAACGGTTCGTTGCGACCCTCGATCGGCTCGAAACCGCGCTGGCAAGCCTCCCGGAGGAGAGAAGGGAGCCCTTCTGGGAGCAGGAGGCCCGGAACCTCCGCGCCTTGGTCCTCTACGCCTGGCGCGGCGCGAACAGGGATCGGGGGATGGGGGAGAACCTCGCCTGGCTCGCCGTGCACGCCTACCCGGATCGCAAGATCATCGTCTGGTCCCACAACAACCACAACATCACCGACAAGTGGATGTACTTCGCCTCACCGGACCCGAGCCTCGCGCACGAGCTCCCGGATCGGGGCCTCGAGGGCGTCGCGCGTTTCACCTATCTCGGTCACGAGGCCCGGCAGTTCTTCGGGCCCGCGGTCTACTCGCTGGCGATCCTGTCACACCAGGGCCGTTACACGCGCGAGATCCCGCTGCGCAACCTCCAGGACCCCGGCACCTTCGGCGACCTCCACGAGCTGGATCCCGCGCCGCCCGGGACCATCGAGGCGCGGCTGTCGGCCGACGGCCACCAGGTGGCCTTCGTGAACCTGCGGAGGTCCACCCCGGGACCTCGTGCGGCACGCGGGCTGGACTATGCCTACAGTCCCCCTTACCTCATGCGGTGGGAGAAGGGGTTTGACGGGTTCCTCTTTCTCCATGACACCTTCAGCCTGGACGAGTCTCCGCCGGTGGGGTGGCGGGGCGCCCCATGAGGCGAACAGGTCAGGCCCCCGCGCTGGCCGGAGCGCTCCTCGCGGCCCTGCCCCTCGCCTCCCCCTCCGGTCCATCGGAACCCGACTGGACCGCGAACGTCGCCGCGTTCGAGCAGGAGCTCCAGGGGCTGAAGCGCGAGCTGGGTATTCCGGGGCTCGCGTACGTGGTGGTCGATCATGGGGAGCAGGTGGCATCCGGCGCGTTCGGGGTGGAGCGCGGCGTCGAAGAGGCCCGGTTCTCGACTTCGACAGCGCTGCGCGTGGCGTCGGTGACCAAGTCCATGGCCGCCGTGGTGGTGATGCAGCTGGTGGAAGAGGGCCTGCTGGAGCTGGATGCACCGGCCCGTCGCTACGTGCCCCGGTTGGAGATCCCTCCGGAGGTGCAGATCAGCCACCTGCTCGCGCACACCTCGGAAGGGATCATCGGGGGTGACTACGTCTACTCTTCCTCCCGCTATGCCATGCTGGGAGAGGTGATCGAGGCCGTGTCGCGAGAGAGCTTTTCCGGGGCACTCAGGACGCGGCTCCTGGAGCGAGCCGGGATGCCGGTGCACCCCTCGCCCACCCTGGGCACGCACACGGGGCTGGTTTCAACGGCCGAGGAGATGGGTGCCTACCTGATGGCGCTGGACAGGGGCAGGCTGCTCGCGGCGGCGTCGCTCGAGCGCCTCGCCTCCCCCTCCCGCGCTGCGGCGGGCGATCCCCTCCCGGTGAGCCTCGGGTGGTTCACGCAGTCCGTTCAGGGTCACCGGGTGGTCTGGAGCTTCGGCCAGGACGACCCGGATCACTCAGGGGCGCTTCTCCTCCGGGTGCCCGACCGGGGGCTCTCGCTCTTCATCCTCGCCAACGACAACGTCGTGAGCGATGCGTTCCGGCTCCTGATGGGTGACGTTTCGAAGTCACCCTTCGCCATGAGCTTCCTCCGGCTCTTCGTGTTTTCGGAGCCGGGCGCTCCCCTGCCCCGCCCCGACTTCGGGGCCGCCGATGTGGCCCGCACCCTGAGCGCGCTCGAGGAAGGCGGGGCCTACCGCTTCCGTGACGAGCTCGAAGGGTGGGCTCTCGTCGACCTCTGGCACGGTCGCTCTGACGCCGCGCAGCGGAAGTTCGATCTGGCCGCTGCCCGCTATGGCCCGTCGGAAGCACCGGACGCGGTCCTTCACTTCGCCGCACTTCGCCTGTCGGACCTCGCAGCCAAGGACGAGGCGATCCGAGCCGGTGAACTGCTGCTGGAGCGGCATCCGCACAATCGCTGGATCCTCCTTGCCCAGGGCTACCTCCTCCAGCAGCGGGCCCGGGTGGATGAAGCACTCGATTGCTTTCACCGGATTCTCTCCCTGCCCGACCAGGAGCCGGACCACCTGGGCCGACTCTTCCAGGCATGGAGCCGAATCGAACTGGCCCAGATGACCATGGAGACCGACCCGGACGGAGCGCGTGCGCATCTCCAGCGGGTCATCGAAAGCGGGGTCACCGGCGACGTGCTGGAGGAGGCACGACGAATGCTGCGGGACCCCGGCGGTCCCGGCCATCTCCCGCCTGGGGGAGGTGGCCCGCATCCGGAAAGCCCCCGGGGTATGTCACCGGGAGCCGCCAGGTAGCCCACCTCCTGCGCCTCGGACGTCTTCCAGCGCGCGCCGCACCGCATTCTCGAACGCCGAAGGATCCTCAAGCCACGGGGCGTGGCCGGTCTGATTCAGGACCCGGAGGGACCCGTCGTGGAGATGTGCCACGATCCGGGGCCACAGCTCGGGGCCCAGGTCCACGAAGTCGCACGTGCCGATGATGCCCCGGACCGGCCCCTGGTAGCCCCGGAGCGCCGGCCAGAATCGCTGGGATGCCTCGGCGTAGCCACCATCCGGCCGCGTGATCTGGTTGGCCACGTTCTGCGTGTAGTAGACCATGCCTCCCTCCATCTCTCGCCAGTTGGAGGGCTCGCAGGTATTCGCCGATGTGAAGTTGATCCTCCAGCTTCGGGTCCGGTCGCGGTCGGACATGGCCTCCCAGACCTCGCGGGATTCCGCCGGAAGGTGCCCGACGTGTTCGGGAATGAGGCCCTCGCGCTCGATCACCGCCGCGGCCCGTTGGGCGCGGGACGCATGGAACGCCTGGTTCCGAGCCTGGAGGGCTTCCACGTCGACGTCGGGCCAGACCTCCGCGAAGAGCTCGAAGGGGGGCTCGCCGGTCATCGGAGCCGGTGCTGTTGCGCCGACAAGCACCAGGCCGCGTACGCGGTTCGGGTGCTCCGCGAGGTAGGCGTACGCGAGTGCTCCCCCCATGGAATGGGCGAGGAGGGTCATCTGCTCCAGCCCGAGGCTCGCCCGAAGGTGCTCGAGGTCGGCCACCAGTCGATCGATGAGGATCGTGGAGTCGGGGGCAGGCGAGCGGAGTGAGCCGCGCTGGTCGTAGAAGACGAGCCGGTAGTCCCTGGCCACCCCGGCCAGGGGACGGACCAGGTAGGAATGCTCCGCCCCCCATCCCCCGTGCAGCACCACGATCGTGTCGCCGGGATGACGGGCCGTGCCGCTCTCGAACGCGTAGTGCATGACGCCGTCATCGGTCCAGAAGTACCACTGCTCCGGGGGGTCGGACTGCTGGCCGTCGAGGGGAGCCGAGGGCGGGACGAGGGTGAGAAGCGTGAGGACGAGCGGCAGGATGAATCGCATTCCGGGCATCTCCGGTTCGGGTGGAACGGGTTGAGGCGCGGACCTCCCGCGCGTCAGACTTACACTGTACTACGAGCCATCGCGCGCTCAGGATTCACACGTATGGTCGATGCAGGCCACGTGTGGAGGAGACCTTGCCGCCCCGGCACTGCGTACACCGGCCCCCTCGGCTACGTCATTCCCCTGAGGCCGGGAGCGCCTGCTCGCGGGGAAATTGGAAGGACAACGAGGGCAAGGTCGCTCGCGTCCTCGATCCAGAAACCGCAGCCGGGAGAGTCACGATGAACCGCTCGCCAACCACGTCCCGCCGGTCCGGTCCACGGAAGGGCCATCGCGCCGGCTGCCTTGCCATGCCGGCCATGGCTCTCCTCCTGCTGGCCCCGGCCACTGCGCCCTCCGACGCCGCTGCCCGGCAGGGTGCGGACGAGACGCTTCGGCCCGCCCAGGCATCGGTGGCTATCCCCGAGCTACGGGTCGGGGACCGGGTCCGGGTTGAGTGGACAAGCCGCAGACGCGTCTCGGGAGAGCTGGAGAGCCTCGAAGGCGGCACTTTCCGCATCCTCCTCGATGGCGGAGGATCCATGGTCGTGCGACCGGAACAGGTCAGGCGCATCGAGCGGAGCCTCGGAACCGGTAGAGGCGGTACCCGTGCCGTGCTGACGGGCGCGGTCCTGGGCGCCGCCATCGGCACCGGGCTGGGGGCGGCCGTGCGGTTGGAGCCCAACTGTACCACCACGACCTCCCAGTACCTCACCCACACGCGGTGTCGAGGAAGTGGGATCGAGCGGGGCGAGCTTGCCCCTCTCGGCGCGTTCATGGGTGGCGCCGCAGGCGTGTGGTTCGCGGTTCGTCCTCGCGAACGCTGGGAGGAGAGCGCACTCCCGGGCGCGGCACGGGTCGGGCGGGTCGTCGAGCGCATCCGGCCCGAGCTTCTCGCGGCGCCGGATGGCGGGTTGGGCCTTGGGTTCAGCCTGCGAGTCACGGCACCCTGAACGTCTCCTGGTTCCCGCATCCCTTCGAGGTCCAGAGCCTCAGTGACCCCCCTCGCGGAAGGGGCACGGTCGCCGCGATCCCGGACCAGTAGACCCTGCTCATTCGCTCTGCGGAGGGAGAGCTGATCAGGGAAATCCGACGCGAGGTCCCGGCGTGGTTGTCGCGCTCAGGGAGGGGCCACAGGGGCGGCGATCTCCGCGCGCGGGTTCGGCCCCTAAGGCCGTGCAACGGGCCGCTCCGGAGCGCGGCTCCACTCCACGAAGGACCCGTCGTGGAAATGCGCCTCGAACCCCAGCATGCGGGCAACGAAGTAGAGGTGTCCCGCCTGCCCCCCGGTCCGGCAGTAGGTGTAGATGCGGTCACCTGGCGCCACTCCCGCGGCCACGAACAGGTCCAGGAGTTCCACAGTGCCCATCAGGAAGGGGGCCTCGTCGGGTCCGGTGGTGCTCCGCCATGGGAGGTTCCGGGCACCGGGGATATGTCCCGGCCGGATCACCTCGTCCCCCGCCACCTCGCCGGTGAACTCGGCAGCCGGGCGGGCGTCCAGGAGGTGGAGCCCCCGGTAGGGGTCCGACGCCTGGAAGCTCCGGGCCCATACCACGTCATCCAGCCGCTCCACGGCCAGCACCCGAGAAGGTTCCGGCCGCAGGGTGAGGGTGCTCGCCTCGTCGGCGCTCGCTGCTCCCATCTCCAGCTCCCCTCCCTCCGCGAGCCAACCCGTGAGCTGCCCATTCAGCACCCGGGAGCGGTCTCCCAGCCCCGCGTAGTCCAGTACCGCCCATGCTCGCCCGGCCATCAGCCCCTGCCCCCGGTCGTAGAGGACGATCCGGCTGTCGTCTCCAACGCCCAATCGTGAAAGCTGGTCCCTCAGCACTTCCATGTCGGGGATCATGTTGGGGAGCCCGTTCTTCCTGACCGCGACGGCCGTCCACGGAAGGAAGCCGGCTCCGGGAAGGTGACCTTCGCTCTCGAAGGCCTCGGGGTTCGTTCCCACCTCAAGCACCACCGGACCACTCCCGGTGCGAAGCTCCTCCCGCAGGGCCTCCGGCTCCACCAGAAAGAGACTTCGCCTTGCGTCCATCTCTGCGGTAGAGATCGTGGAAGGCACCCCTGGATCATCCCTTTCATCGGCCTGGGAAGGCCCCTGGCACCCTGCCACGAGGAGAATGGTGACCGGGAGCAGGAAGGCTGATCTGGGCATGGTTGCTCGAGGGCTTGAGGGAGGGATCCGGAAAGGAACGGGGTAATGGAACTCCCGTCGCCTGCGCGGACAACCGGGGAAGAAGGTGGACACCAGGACCGCCGACTCGCCGACCCCCGGAGGGAGCGCGGACCGGCGTGGACGCCCCATCGCCTGACCTCCATATTCCCGGAGCGTCCCGACAGCCCCGCGGCCCCAACCCGCTTCCTTCGGGCCCCATCACCCATCGTCCAGGTCCCCGCCATGCTGAGCCCCGCCGCCGCCCTGCTCCTCTCAGCCACTCTCTGCACCGCCGACCTCCCGAACGCCTACCCGCCGCCCACCCCCGATTCCCTCCGACTTGTCTACAACTCCGCCGCCACCTGGGATGACTTCCATCGCTCCGTCGACGCTCGCCCGGCGATGTGGGCCGAACACCGCGACAACGTCGTCCCCCACGCGGATCTGGTCGAACGCGCCGGGGCCGTCGGGGGCTCGTGGCGCATCCTCGCCATTGCGGTCGCGGGCTGTTCCGATTCCATCGGCACGCTCCCGTACGTCGCCGGCCTCGCCGATTCGGTCCCCTCGCTCGACTTCCGCGTCGCGGACCCTGCAGATGGCCAGCGGTGGATGGACGCCTTCCCGTCGCCCGACGGGCGCGCCACGACGCCCACCATCCTCCTTCTCGATGAGGACTACGAGATCCGCGGGTGCTGGATCGAGATGCCGGCCACCGTCTGGGCGTTCTGGCAGCCCGCCCTCCACCAGGGCGAGGCGAGCCGGATGCTGGACCACAAGATGGCCTGGTACCTGGAAGACCAGGGCCGCGAGACCCTCACCGACCTGGTCGAGATCCTGGAGGCGGCATCCCGGGGCGAGGTGATCTGCCCGGGGATGTAGCGCACGAGGGTAGCTGATCATGCTCCATGTGCTCGTGGCGCCTGCCCTGGTACTGCTGGCCCTGCCGGCATTCCTCCTCGAACCAGTCGGCCATGTCTTCCCCTGTCCCGAGTTGGGGGCCGTCATGGACCAGATCATCTCGCACCTTCGGTACGTCGACGGGGGCCCCTGACCCTCCGGCGCGGCACTACCGGACCACGAACCTGGCATCCCCCAGAAGGGTCTCGCCATGGTGACAGGTAGCGGTGTAGAGCCCCGTCTGCCACCCGCCAGCCTCCGGGCTCCCCATCGTCATTCCGCCAACGACGCCGTTCCACTCGGGCTCCACCCGGACCTGCTGATCCTGCTCTCGCACCACCGACCCGTCGGGGCCCACCACGACGCACCGGATCGGGATCATGACCAGGCGCCTCGGAGGAGCGAAGCGAAGCCTGTACTCCAGGGTGATCCGCCGGGCAGTGCCGGCCAGGAAGCTCAGTGCATATTCCCGATCCGCGACCGAGGGGTTCTCCTCACCCCACTCGTAGAAGCGAAGGCTGCCGAGGTGCCCGTCCACCATGGAGATCGCTGGAGGAGCCTCGAAGATCTCGAATCCCGCCTCCACCACCGGGGTCCCCTCATGGGAACAGAGCACCCGGTGAAAGCCCGGCTGCCAGACCCCGGTGCGGTCGCTCCCCAGGCCGTTCGAAGACACGGTGCTCTCCCAATCCGACTGGGGCTGGAAGCGGATGACCGACTCCCCCATCGCCTCGCCCGAGGGCCGGTGGTAGGTGCAGAGAATCTCGAACTCCACCCCGTCCTGCCCGGTTTGGGGGTGCCGAACGGTGACGTCGGTGTAGATGTATCGGGCCGCGTTCCCATTGAAGCGACTGGCGTAGTTCCGCTCCGCCCGCACCGGGAGGGGGGGAACCGCCTCGAAGAAACGCACGGACTGGATCGTCCCTCCCACGGCGGGGATCGCGGCTGCAGCCGCATTTTCCTGCGCCTGCACGGGGGTGGGGCCGTGGGCCACGGTCGTGACGGCCGCAAGGACCGGAAAGACCATGAGGGCCGGGAGTGAGCCCCCGGCTTGGTGCCAGGGAGCAGAAGGTATCGAGGGATCGCGGGTCATGGTGCCTCCGGGGACGATGGGAACGGTGGTGGACCCGATGCGGGCCCCTCCAATCCCGAAACGCGTCGACGGCCTCCCGGCGGGATCACCCCGGCCTGGACCCCCGAAACACCCGGACGCCGTGGGCCAGGATGCGAGGCATTGCCAGCGGGCACGATCGACTTCTGGCCCTTTTCTGCAAGGTTCCGGGGGGCTTTCCCATCTCGAACGCACGGCGCACGGTGGCGGCGGCCCTCCACGAGGAGCATGTCCGCCCGCTTCGAGTGCCCGGTGAATCCGATTTCCTCGCCCCGGCACGAAGCGGCCCCCGGCGCTGAATCCCACAGGGGTCCAGGCATCGAGGGCGTCACCGAGGGGGTGCAGACCCGGCGTGGTCGCGTGCTGGGCGTCGTCGCATCCCTCCCGCACCGCGCGATCCGCAGTCGTCCACCTGCTCTGCACAGGGCGACAGCAGGTCGATCCGACACCGGGCGTTCGTTTCAACCAGGTGGCCTCCAGCCCCCTTTCCGGCTCGGTGTCTTGCCCCGCTGAGCGGTTTGACGCGGCCGCACCCAGCCCGCGTGACCTCTCCGTTCCATGCACGGTCGCCCGCAAGTGTGGTTTCTTTCGAGCTCTCTCACCTCACGGGGTGTCCACGCTCCCGACGCTCACCATTTTTCTTCGAGGCCAGCCGTTTCATCGATCCCCCTCCGGTCACGTACGCGCTGTCCCCGTGATGCCTGCTCCCCGCGCGAAGGTCGCGAATCCTGCCCAAAATCCACCCGGATCGCGACAACCGCACCCAAATCGACCCTTTTGGGTGTGTTTTCATGCTATCGTGACGCTCCAACGTGACCAACCGCGAGATTCGCGACCCTGGAGGGCGTTGTTCATGCTATTGCACAACCATGCATCTAGTTGCGCACCGAAAACGACCCTGCGGGGGTGGACCGCGGCGGGCGTCGGGCAGACGCTGACCCAGTCCCCCGGGAGAAGTCGAACCTGATGACCAACCTTCCCCGCCGGACCCGCGTCCGGTCTGCCCTCGCACCGCAGCTTCGCGGCCTGATCGGGGCGGCCGCAGTGCTCCTGCTCAACGGGTGCGGGGCGGCGCCGCGGGAGCAGACCACCGCTGCGACCAGGGACCGGCTCTGCACCTCGCACAGGTTCGGGAAGCAGGGAGGCTGACGTCGAGCGCCCCGCGGGAACCACGGCGCCGCGTGGCGCGTTCGGAGTGCGGGGGAGCCACCGGTCTCGCGGCACCTTCCCCACCGGCGACGCCGCGCCCCCTGCTCCCAACCCTGTCCGAAGATGGCCACCGAGTCAGAAATCACAACCTCCCGGTACCTCCGTGCATTCCGGTCCGGGAAGACGTTCCAGGCGTTCCTCGACGCGGCCGGGACCAACCGCGAGATGTGGCATGGCATGGCTGCCCGCACGCCTTCGAACCCCGAAGCCGTGGAAGCCATCGAGGCCAGCGGCGTCCCCTGGTACGTCCTGGTTCTCGCCGACGACTGGTGCGGCGATGCCGTGAACTCGCTTCCTTTCGCCGCTTCGGTGCTCGACCAGGCGCGGAACGTGGAACTCCGGATCGTTCCGCGCGATCGCTTCCCCGAGATCATGGATCGGCACATGACCCGGGGGG
>JBJHBX010000089.1:0-9282 GCA_050485725.1 Gemmatimonadales bacterium
CTTTTTCGTTAAGCTCGCCCCTGCCCCTTCCGCAGCCGGGCTTTCTGTCGGTCCCGATCGGAACGCCATTCATGCGTCGCATCTTCGAACATTCCTGGGGCTGGGCCAGCGCCGCCCCCGCGCTCTGCGCGGTGCACTGCGCGGTGACCCCCCTGCTCGTGCTCTTCGCTCCCGCCCTCGCGCCCGGCGACACCCTCGAGTTCGCGCTTTTCGGCATGACCGTCGTCGTGGCGTCGTGGGCCCTCGCGAAGGGGCTTCGCCAGCACGGCGATTTCCGCCCCGTCTACCCGATCGCCGCGGGCCTTCTCTTCTGGGGCGCCTCGATCCTCCATCTCTTCCACCCGATTCCCGAGGAGCCGACCACGATCCTCGCCGCCCTCGTCGTGGCGGCAGGGCTCGTCTGGAACGCCCGCCTGGACTGCGCCGCCGATGCCGAATCGGCCTGCGCCTGCCGGGTGTGTGAGCTCGGAACCGATGCCGCACCGACGACGTCGGCCACGACGGACCCCGAGATCACGGCCACCCCGGCCCCCGACCGGGTGGTCACCTCGTCCCTCCGCGGGTAACTTTTCCTCGGCCGTTCTTTCCAGGGGAGGAAGCGCATGCAGCGAGAGACGAAGCAGCGAAGGGCCATCCGCGAGGCCCTCGAGATCGCGGGTCATCCGCTGAGCCCGCGAGAGCTTCACGAGGCTGCGCAGGAGCGCGTCGAGGGGATCGGCATCGCCACGATCTACCGGAACCTGAAGGCGCTCCAGGACGACGGGTTCCTGGTGCCCGTCGAGCTCCCCGGCGAGCCCCCGCGCTACGAACTCGCCGGAAAGGACCACCATCACCACTTCCACTGCCGGAAGTGCGACCGGGTCTACGAGGTCGAGGGATGCCCGGGAAACCTCCGGTCCGTGACCCCCGACGGCTTCAAGCTCGAACGCCACGAGTTCGTGCTCTACGGTCTCTGCGAGGTCTGCGTCGCCGCCTGAGGCGGTCCTACCCCTCCCCGTGGGCGTCCGCCAGCTCCGCTGCCGCCTCCATCGCCTCCGCCACCGCAGCGGCATCGGGCCCCCAGAGGTTCAGGTGCCCCACCTTCCGCCCGGCCCGGGGCGCCTTGTCGTAGAGGTGGAGCGCCCGCGTGACCCCCGGCGCCTCCGCCGCCGAGAGCGCCACTTCCCGCGGGGGCACCCCCCCGATGAAGTTCACCATCGCCGCGCCCCCGCCGGCCCCGCCCCGCATCCCCGTGTCCCCCAGCGGAAGATCGAGGATCGCGCGCAGGTGGTTCTCGAACTGCGACGTGAGGGCCCCGTCCTGGGTCCAGTGTCCCGAGTTGTGCACGCGCGGCGCCATTTCGTTCGCCACGAGCCCCGCATCGGTCTCGAAGAACTCGACCGCCAGGACCCCCACGTACCCCAGGTGGCCGAGGAGCGCGGCGCCATGCGCCTCGGCCTGGCGCTGAAGGGCCTCCGGGGCCGCCGGCACCCCCGGCACGAGGCTCGTGCGCAGGATCCCCGCCCGGTGCACGTTCTCGACCAGGGGCCAGGCCCGCGTCCGACCCGAGACCGACCGGGCCACCACGAGCGACAGCTCGCGCCGGAAGTCCACGAACCCCTCGAGCACGAGGGGCCGCCCCCCGACCGCCCCCCACGCCGCGTCGAGGTCGCCCGGGGAGCGCAGCACGACCTGCCCCTTTCCGTCGTAGCCGAAGCGGCGGGTCTTGAGCACCGCCGGAAGCCCGACCGCCTCCACGGCGGCGTCGAGCTCGGCCCTGGATCCCACCGGCCGCGTCGGGGCCACCGGAATCCCGAGCGCGCGGAAGGTCTCCTTCTCGACCCACCGGTCCTGGGCGGCTTCGAGGGCGGCGGGCGGCGGATGCACGGGGACCCGCTCCGCGAGCCACCGGGCCGCATCCACGGGAACGTTCTCGAACTCCCAGGTCACGAGGTCCAGCCCGCGCACGAAGCGCTCGAGCGCCGCCGGATCCGCGTAGTCCGCCTCGATCACGCTCCCCACCGCCGCCGCCGGCGCCCCGTCGCCCCCGGGATCGAGGAAGCGGAAGCGCGCCCCGAGCGGAATGCCGGCCAGCCCCAGCATCCTTCCCAGCTGTCCACCGCCCAGCACTCCCAGCCGGATCGCGCCGGATTCGCTCATTCGCCCGGTCCGCCGGGCTCCGGGCGCCGTGGGTCGGGGTCGGCCATGACCGCGTCGGTTCGGGCATCGCGCCAGTCGCGGAGCGCCTCGCGGACACGGGGGAACTCGCTCCCGAGAATCGACGCCGCCATCAGCGCCGCGTTCACCGCGCCCGCCTGCCCGATCGCGAGCGTCCCCACCGGCACCCCCGCGGGCATCTGCACGATGGACAGGAGGGAGTCGAGCCCCCGCAGCGCGCGCGACTGCACCGGCACGCCGAGGACCGGGAGCACCGTCTTCGACGCCACCATCCCCGGAAGGTGCGCCGCCCCGCCCGCCCCGGCGATCACGACCCGGAGCCCACGTTCCTCCGCCTCCTCCGCCCAGGTGAAGAGCAGGTCGGGGGTGCGATGCGCCGACACGACCCGCACCTCGTGCGGAATCTCGAGCTTCTCCAGGACGTCCACGGCGTGGATCATCGTCTCCCAGTCGGAGCGCGAGCCCATGATGACGCCCACGAGGGGGGCCGACGGGGATCGGGAGAGCGGGGGGCGGTCGTTCATGCGCGCCGGGAGCGTGGAGGAAGCGGGGCATCCCGGAGCCGGGGCTCGCGGGGGGATCGGTGCCCCATGGTGGCGGATCGCCCCGACGATGGTCAAGCCCGGGAACGAAGCAACCGGGGAACCAGTACAGGGGGTGCGCCCTCCTGTCGTTGCCACGGGTCCTCGTCCCAGGTCCCCGTCACGGGACCCCGTCACGCGTCCTCGCCACAGGTCTTCGCTCCAGGCCCTCGCCACCCACCCGCCCATGCACCCGCCCGAGACCCTCTCGTCGAACCCCACGCGTCCCCTTCCCTGGCCCGAGTCCGACGGGGCGCTCGTCTCCTTCCTGCCGCTTGTCTGGGTGGCCTGGTCCGATGGGGACCTTTCGCCCGCGGAGCTCGAGACGATCCGGGACCGCCTCCGCGCGGAGCAGGCACTTCCCGAGGCCTCGACCCGCGTGCTCGAGAGCTGGCTCCGCCCCGACACGCCGCCCTCGCCCTCGGAGCTGGCCGGTCTCCGCGAGCGGATCCGGAGGGTGGCGGCGCGGGTCCCGGCCTCGGAACGCCGGTCGCTGGCCCGGCTCGGCGCGGCCATGGCCCGGAGCCTCGGCGAGGGCGGCGGGGCGGGTGGTGCGCACTGGAGCACCGAGGGGGGGATGCGGACCCTGGCCGGCATCGAGGACCTGCTGGGTGTTCTCGGCGGCGAATCCGCGCGGGCGCTCCTCGACGGTGAGACGCCCCTCTCCCCCGCGGCCACCGCCACCCCCGTGCCGCCGGCCGCCGGCGACCATGCAGCGCCGACTGACCCCCACTCCACCGCCACCACCGACGTCGACCTCGACGCGCCGAGCCCCGGCCTTCCCATCGAGGCCACCGAAGCCACCGAGGCTCCCGGCGCTCCCGAAAGCCCCGGCCCCGTCGACGTGCACCGACTCCGCCGCGTCCTCGACGGCGAGCACGCCGAGCTCCGCGCCCGCGTGCTCGCCCTTCTCGAGCTTCCCGAGGTGGCGCCCCTCGCCCCTTCGGGCCACGAGCCGCTCTCCACCGCGGCCCACCGGGAGCAGGTTTTCCAGGGGCTTCACCGCCTTGCCGACGAGGGGCTCGGCATCCTGGCCTACCCGGAGGCCGTGGGCGGGAAGGAGGACGTGGCCGGTTCCATCGTCGTCTTCGAGACGCTCGGCTACGGGGACCTCAGCCTCCTGGTCAAGTACGGCGTGCAGTTCGGGCTCTTCGGGGGGAGCGTCCGCCAGCTGGGCACGGCGCACCACCACGCGCGCTGGCTCGGCCCCATCGGGCGGCTCGAGCTGCCTGGGTGCTACGCCATGACCGAGGTCGGGCACGGCTCGAACGTCCGCGACCTCGAGACGACGGCCCGCTACCTCCCCGACGACGATGCCTTCGAGATCCACACCCCTCACCCCGGCGCACGGAAGGACTGGATCGGGAACGCCGCCCTCCACGGGCGCATGGCCACCGTCTTCGCCCAGCTCGAGGTGGAGGGCCAGGGCCACGGCGTCCACGCCTTCCTGGTTCCCATCCGCGACGACGACGGGCGCGTCCTTCCCGGCGTCGAGATCGAGGACTGCGGACTCAAGGTGGGGCTGAACGGGATCGACAACGGCCGTATCGGCTTCAACCGGGTCCGCATCCCCCGCGAGAACCTGCTGGACCGCTTCGGCCAGGTCACCGCCGAGGGGCGCTACGAGAGCCCGATCCCCTCCGAGGGACGGCGCTTCTTCACGATGCTGGGAACGCTCGTGACCGGACGCATCTCGATCGCCGCCGCCGGGGTCTCGGCGGCCAAGTCGGCACTGACGATCGCGGTACGGTACTCGGCGGTACGCCGCCAGTTCGGGCCGTCAGGCGCCCCCGAGGTCCCCGTGCTCGACTACCTGGAGCAGCAGCGCCTCCTGATCCCCCGGGTGGCCGAGTGCTACGCGCTCCACTTCGCGGTCCGCGACCTGGTCGAGAAGTACGCGGCCGCCCAGGCGGCGGACCAGGACGGGCAGGACGAAGTCCGCGCCCGGATCGAGGTGGCGGCCGCGGGGCTCAAGGCCTACACGTCGCGGGCGGCGGTCCAGGCGATCCAGGGGGCCCGCGAGGCGTGCGGTGGCCGCGGCTACCTGGCCGAGAACCGGTTCGGGGTGCTTCGCGAGGACACCGACATCTTCACGACCTTCGAGGGCGCGAACGTCGTGCTCTTCCAGCTCGTTGCGAAGGGACTCCTGTCGCGCTACCGCGAGGAGATGGGCGACCTGAACCTCCGGACCATGGTCCGCTACCTGGCCGAGCGCGCCGGTTCCGCCGCCACCCGGAGGAATCCCGTCCGGTCGCGGCGCACCTCGGAGGGTCACCTGCTCGACCCGGGAACCCACCTCGACGCCTTCCGCTTCCGCGAGGACCGCCTGCTCCACACCGTGGCCCGGAGGCTCAAGTCCATGATCGACGACGGCGTCGATTCGTTCGTGGCCATGAACCGCTGCCAGGACCACCTGGTGACGCTGGCCAGGGCGCACGTCGAGACCGACGTGCTCGAGCGCTTCCACGAGGCGGCCGCCGAGGCGCCCGAGGAGGGCGGGGTTCGCGAGACGCTGACGCGGCTGGCCGCGCTCTGGGCCCTCTGGCGCCTCGAGGCCGACCGGGCCTGGTTCCTGGAGGCGGGCTACATGGAGCCGACCCAGACCAAGGCCATTCGCGCGCGGGTGAACGAGCTCTGCCGCACCCTCCGCCCCCGCGCCGTGGAGCTCGTGGACGCATTCGGCATCCCCGACGGTGTGCTGCGCGCCCCTGCCGCCTTCGAGGGCTCCGCGCCGGGGTGACCCGGGGCGCGGTCGCGTGCGAAGCGCCCCTGGTCGCCCCCCGTGCGGGCCGGCCCGCGCCGACTCGACCCAGCCCGCCCGCCACGAGGCGACCCCCCCGGCCAACGGCGACCCTCCCGGCCAACGGCGACCTCCCAGGCCAACAGCGACCCTCCCGCCCAACGGCGACCCTCCCGCCCAACCGCGACCCTCCCGCCCAACGGCGACCCTCGTGCGGACGCTGGCACGGATCGTCTCCCTGCAGGAGACAAGCCGTGCCAGCGACGTTCAGTGAATTCGGCGCCGGCGCGCTGCGTCTCATCCGGTGAGACGGAGCGTGCCGGCGCATCATTCGACCCTCCGGTTGGCAGCGAACCTCTCGCCCGCGACCCGCGCGACCCCCGCGGACCCCCGCGGACCCGCCCGAGGTGGGCGCGACCGGCTCGGACCCGCCCAGCCCGGGCGCAACCCCCGGGGCCGGACCGGACCAGCCGGCCCGCGCGCCCCCGGCGCCGGACCCGCCCCGGTGTGGGCGCAACCCGCGCCACCGGCCGCTCCGAGCGGGGCCGACCCCCCGAACGGCCTACCGCCCGTAGCTGGCGTAGACCGAGACCGAGCCGTCGGCGCCGATGGCGAGGACGTCGTAGGGGTCGAGGCGGTCGTCCACCTCCATGCCCGGCGAGCCGATGGGCATGCCCGGCACCGCGAGCCCGCGCACGTCGCCCGGCGCATCGGCCAGGAGGCGGCGGATGTCGTCGGCGGGCACGTGCCCCTCGACCAGGTAGCCGTTCACGATGGCGGTATGGCAGGACGCCAGCCGATCCGGGATGCCGAAGGAGCGCTTCACCTCGAACATGTCGTCGCGGTAGACCCGGTCCACCTCGAAGCCGTTCTCCTCCAGGTGCTCGACCCAGAGCGAGCAGCAGCCGCAGGTGGGGCTCATGTAGGCCCGCATCTCGATGGGCTCGTCGTGGTCGAGGGGGATCGGGGTGCGGGCCGCGGCCACCTCGGCAAGGGCCGCGGACTGCGCCGACCCGACGGCCATCGCCGCCTCGGCCTGCGAGGTCTCGTGGTCGCCCCCGCAACCGGCCAGCGCGAACGCCACGAGCGCTGCGGCAAGGGTGGACCACCGCGGGGCGACGGATGCAGCCTCGGCCTGCGCGGAGAGGCGCAGCTCGGAATCGAATCGAAGGAAGCGCGGCTCGTTCATGGTGCCAGGGGTGTCCGGGGGGTTGGTGGGGCGGGCGTCTGGTCGGCAGCGGCGGCGGTCTCGCTGGCGGAAGCCTTGCCAGCGTCGGCGGAAGGCTTGCCGGCCCCGCCGCCCCGCGCGTGCTCCGGGAGCCCCGGGATCGCGAAGAGCAGGACCCCGATCGCCGAGAGCACGTTCGTGACGAGGAAGAAGGTCGCCTCCTCGATGGGGAGGCCGAAAGGGTTCAGTCCGAAGGTATACTCGGGCGAGATCGTCCAGATCCCCTGCGCAATGGCAATGGCGTCGGCAATCCACAGGTACAGGGTCGGCACCCCGACCGCCAGCCCGAGCACGTGCACGTGCCGCCAGAGCTCCGGCCCCAGGTAGAGCCACATGAGCCCGACCACCGGGCACGCCCACGCCAGGATCAGCCCCATGTAGAGCCCCGGAGTGGTGCCGAGCAGCACCGCACCGACCCCGCCCAGCACGAACCAGGGAAGCGCCCCCGCGACCCGCACGAGCCCGGGGCGCGAGGTCGGCGGTTCCAGGCGAAGACCGCGGAGGGTCCCCGGGCCACCGGCGCCCGGCCCCGCCCCGTCCCCCCCTTCGCATCCCACCGCGACGCGGTCCCGGCGCCGCGCCAGCACGTGCAGCGTGAAGAGCCCGGTCAGGATCGGCTGCAGGATGAAGAAGAGGTACTCCTCCACCGGCACGTAGCCGATCGTGCCGACCACCCGGTCCGCCCCGTACCACCAGATGCCTCGCCAGACCAGGTAGTTGTCCCAGGGCGTCGTGTATACGAAGGCAATGGGGGGCACCGCCAGCAGCGGAATGAAGCCGCGCCGGCCCAGGTACGGGCGAATCCGCGGCGCCATGGCCAGCATGACCAGGATCGGCGGGATCGTGAAGAGGAAGTGGAATTGCAGGTAGGTCACGGAGGATCTCAGAGCTTTCGGCGGTCCAGGTCCCGCAGCACCACCCGGGCGGCGTTTCGCCCAGAGGCGCCCATGATCCCGCCCCCGGGGTGAGTGCTCGCACCGGTCAGGTAGAGGCCGGGCAGGTGCGCCCGGTACCCCGACATTCCGAGAAGGGGCCGGAGCGCGAACATCTGGTCGAGCCCCATTTCCAGGTGCATCACGTTCGCCCGCGGAAGGGCGAGCTCGCGCTCGAGCCAGGCCGGGTGCTGGAAGAGGCGCCCCACCACCCGGTCGCGGGTGCCGGGGGCGTAGCGCTCGTAGGCATCGAGGAGCCGGTCGGCCTCGCGCTCGGCAATGTCGTCCCAGCGCCCCGAGGCGAGCTGGTACGGGTAGTACTGACCCCAGATCCAGAGCACCTCGTGCCCGGGGGGGGCCAGCGTGTCGTCGACCGCCGAGAAGGTCATGCCGACCATGGGTGGGTCCCGCGCGGGCTCACCCCGCAGGTAGTCTCCGTACGCGGCGTGGATCTGGGCACGGTCGCGGCAGAGAAGCTGGAGCGCCACCCGGGCCTCGTCTCCGGGGTGCGCGGCGTGCCGCACGGGGCCATCGAGGGCCACGCGCAGGATCGCGCCGAAGCCGTTTCCTGTGCGCATGCTCGCGGCGCCAGGGGGGCGATGCTCTTCGGGAAGGAGGTTCACGAGGGTCTCGATGGCGTGGGCGCCCGAAAGCACGGCGCGCGCGGTGATCCGCTCCCGGGGCGCCGCGGCGATCTCCGCGGGCGAGGGCGCGGCCCAGCGCGTGGAATCAGGCGAACCGCCGTGGGCGCCGCCATGGCTGCCGGGGCCTGCCGCTCCGGGGCCGCCGGCCCCGCCCGCGCCCGCCGCGACCGCCACCTCCACCCCCACCGCGCGCCCGCCCTCGACCAGGATCCGCGTGACCGGCGTGCCGGTGCGGATCTCGCCCCCGTGCGCCAAGATCTTCCGCGCCAGCGCCTGCGTGAGCCCACCGGAGCCGCCACGGGGCCGCGCGATGCCCCCCTCGTGGTAGAGCGGGTGCCAGAGCACGAAGGGGGCGGACATCGGCTCGGAGGGAGGTGGCCCCGACTGCGCCGCCATCCACACGAGGGGTGTCTTCACCGCCTCCTCCCGGAAGTATTCGTCGACGATCTCGCCGTACGGCCGGAAGATGCGCTGCAGCATGGTCTTCCACGCGCCGCCCGAGCGGTTGAACACGAACCGCTTCCCGAGCTCCCAGGGCGAGGGCACCGCGAGGAACGCATCCTTCACCATGCGCGCGAAGGGGGTCCAGTCGTCGAGGAAGCGCCGGTATGCCTCGCCCTCGCCGGGAAAGCGCGCCTCGAGCTCCTCGATCGTCTGCTCGGCGCTCCGCCGGAAGAAGAGGGGCGCCCCGCCGCCGTCGGGAGAGCCGTCGGGCCCCGCCACCGGCGCGTAGAAGAGGGGGTCCACCTCCAGGTACTCGAGGCCGTGCCCCTCGAGCCCGAGCTCCTCGACCACCGGGGTCAGCCGGATCAGGATGTGCGCGCTCCCCCCCAGGTCGAACCGGTATCCGGGCACGATCTCGGTGGTGGAAACGGCCCCGCCCACCATGGCCCGCCGCTCCAGCACGAGCACACGGTACCCGGCCGCCGCCGCGTACGCCGCCGAGACCAGGGCGTTGTGCCCCGCCCCCACGACGACCAGGTCGTAGTCGCGCCCCTCG
>JBJHBX010000090.1:0-9223 GCA_050485725.1 Gemmatimonadales bacterium
GTCCAGTAGAGGGTGTTCAGCGTGGGTGCGCCGTGCACGAGGATCAGCGTGGGCCCCGCCTGGTGGCCCCCCAGCGGGCGCACGTCCATCCGGAAGGGGAGTGTGCCCAGCCACGCCTTCGTTTCCGCCGACGTGTGCTCGAGCGTCCAGGCGTATGACAGGTGCGAGAGCTCCTCCTGCCGGGGGTCCTCGTACCGGCAGCCACAGTGCTTGTACCCGGTGGCGGTGGTCGAGTCGTAGTTCCCCCCGATGCCGGGGATCCCCTCCGCTCGCAGCCGCGCCACCACCTCGTTCGGCCAGGGCGCGTAGCCCACCAGGTCCCCGAGCTGGTAGACCGCATCCAAGTCGGGCCGCCCCCCCAGGTCGTCGAGCACGGCTTCGAGCGCCGGGAGGTTCGCGTGGATGTCCGAGATCAGGGCGATCTTCATCGTGGTTCCTCGGCGTGGGGTTCGGTTGGAGGGTCCTCAGGCCCGGGCGGGGATCCGCGGCGTGGCATCCCCGGGGTCCTCCGAGGGGAAGCGGTCACGGGTCCGGTTCGCGAAGCGCACCAGGAGGAGCATGACCGGAACCTCGACGAGGACGCCGACCACGGTGGCCAGGGCCGCGCCGGAGTTCATCCCGAAGAGCACGATGGCCGCCGCCACCGCGAGTTCGAAGAAGTTGCTCGCCCCGATCAGGGCCGCCGGCGCCGCCACCGAATGCCTGACCTTCCACAGGCGGGCCCAGCCGTAGGCCACCGCGAAGATGAAGAAGGTCTGGATCGTGAGCGGGATCGCGATCAGCCCGATGTGGAGCGGGTTGTTCAGGATCACCTCGCCCTGGAAGGAGAAGAGGAGGACGAGGGTCAGGAGGAGCCCGACCATGGTGACCGGTGCGAGGCGCGCCAGGAAGACCTTCGCGAACCACGCCATGCCGCGGGTCCGAACCAGCCAGTTGCGGACCATGACGCCGGCGACGAGCGGGATCACGATGTAGAGGAGCACCGACAGGAAGAGCGTCTCGTACGGCACCGTGATGTCGCCGAGCCCGAGCAGGAGGAGCACGATCGGCGCGAAGGCGAAGAGCATGATCACGTCGTTCAGCGCCACCTGGACCAGCGTGTACGCCGCGTCCCCCCGGGTCAGGTAGCTCCAGACGAAGACCATGGCGGTGCACGGTGCCGCGCCCAGCAGGATCGCCCCGGCCACGTACTCCCGCGCGAGCCCTCCCTCGATCAGCGGCGCGAAGAGCACCACCAGGAAGAACCAGGCGAAGAAGAACATCGTGAACGGCTTGATCAGCCAGTTCGTGACCAGGGTGATCGTGATGCCCCGGGGCTGCTTCCGCACGTCGAGGAGACTCCGGAAGTCGATCTGCACCATCATCGGGAAGATCATGGCCCAGATCAGTACGGCCACCGGCAGGTTCACCTGGGCCACCGTGTAGCGCGACAGCGTCTCGGGCACCGCGGGGAGCCACTGCCCCAGCGCGACCCCGGCCACGATGCAGAGGGCCACCCAGATCGTCAGGTAGCGACCGAAGAACCCCAGCCCCTGCCCCTCTTCTCCGGGTGGGTGGTGGTTTTCCGCCTCGGGCGCGGCGTCGCGGGTCGTGCGGGTCATGGAGATGCGACCCGGGCGGGCGCCCCGAGGGCCGCGACGAGGGCGCCGACCTGCTCGAGCCGGGCTTCGTCGGCACAGTAGCAGACCCGGAGCCCGTCCACCTCGCCCCGCACGAGCCCCGCCTCGCGCAGGACCTTCAGGTGCTGCGACACGGTGGATTGCGCCAGGGGTACGTGTTCCACGATCTCGCCGGCGAAGCAGCTCTGCTGTTCAAGCAGGAAGCGGAGGATGCGGAGGCGGGCCGGGTGCCCCAGGGCGGTGGCGATTCGAGCCAGTTCATCGTCGGGGTCGGGTAGGGGTGGCACCGGCGAGGCAGGTGGACAGCTCCGGGGGGTCACGGTCTGCTCCGGCGAATCACGGGGGGGTTCCGGGGATGCGGGGCGGTCGGATCGGGGCCGGGGGAACGTGCTGGGCTCGCGTCGACCGGGCCCGCCGTATCGTCGATCTACGATAAACGAACCCGCGCGCTCCGGCCACCCCCTCACCACTTCGCATCCCATGCCCCCGGCAAAGGCTCAGAACGGCCGCGCCCGGCCCTTCCTGAGGGGGAGCGGGGGGTGCGAGATGATCAGCACCGGGCAGGGGGCCTCGCGGACCATGCGTGCCAGGAGCGCACCGATCCGGCTCCGGCCACCCCGGGGGCGGGTAATGCCCAGTACCACCAGGTCGTAGTCCCCCGCCCGCTCCACGATCTCGGCGATCGGATCCCCTCCCCGGACGACCTCGGCGGCGCCCATTCCCCGGGCCTCGTCGATCAGGTAGGTGCGAAGCGCGGCCCGGGCCCGCGCCTCGGCCGCCGCCGGCGCCGACGGGGGGAGCACGTGCAGGAAGGAGAGGTGCTCGAGTCCCTTCCGGGCCAGCGTGCCGATGACCCTGGCCCGGAGCCGGTCGTGGTCGTTGTGGCCGCTCAGGGGGATCATCACGCGGCGGACCCGGTCAAGGTCGAAGGCCTCGCGGGCGTGGAGGAGCGCTACGTCGCAGGGAAGGCGCTCCATGAGCTGATCGATGGGGTGCGCCGGCCGCCCTGCGTCGGTCGCCTCGTCGGCACCACCGGGAACCTGGGCCAGCCCCAGCAGGACGCTCCCGACGTCCTCCTCGCGGGCCACCCGCGCGATCTCGTCCCACGGGGAGTCGGCCACCGTCAGGAGCAGCTCCGTCTCGACCCCCTCGTGCCGTGTCCGGACGAGGGCGTTCGAGAGCGCGGCGTTCGCATCCTCCATGGCGTGCCTGAGTGGCGCCTCTTCGGTGGCCGCGTCGGCCACTACCACCTGGTGCAGCAGGATCCGCCCCACCCCGGGTGGCGCCAGCGCGCTCGCCACCGACGCCAGCCCCCCGGCCCGGGCCGGGTTCGCCAGGGGCACGAGGACCGAAGTGCGCTTCCCGCGCAGCCGGGTCAGGAAGGGGTCTCCTCCCGCCGCGGCGGCGTCGAGCGCCTCGGCCCGGGTCGAGAGGAACCCGATGTAGACGAAGCCGCCGAAGCCGAGCCATGCGAGAAGGAGGAGCCCCGCCGAGGGCACGTTCACGAGCTGGAAGAGGACGAGTAGTCCGCACGCCGCCATCCCCGCCATGGGCACGAGGGGGAAGAGCGGCGCCGCGTAGACCCCCTCGATGCCACCCCCGGACCTCCGGCGGACCCGGTATGCGCTCAGGTGGGTGATGCCGAAGGTGATCAGGAAGATCAGGGATGCGGCCGCACCGGCAGCCGCCAGGTCGGGTACCGCGAGGATCAGCACCCCGGCGCTCGCGCAGGCAAAACCGATGGCCGCGGTGGGTGCGTCGGTCTTCGGATCGAGGCGCTCGAGGCCCCGGGGAAGCGTCCGGTGCCGCGCCATGGCCAGCGCGACCCTGGAGGCGGCCAGGAGGTTGGCCCTGAGCGCGGTCAGCGTCGAGAGGACCGCCGCCGCCACGACGAGCCAGAAACCGAAGGATCCCAGGTAGTTCGCCGCTGCCGTGGCGAAGAGGGTCTCGGGGTTCGCCCGGGCGAGCTCGCCCGCCCCCCCCGCACCCTCCGGGATCCCCACCGTCGAGATGACGAGGAGGAGCGGAAGGTAGATCGCGAGCGCGATGCCGAGGCTCAGGAACATGGCCCGGGGAATCGTGCGTCGGGGCGAACGGACCTCGCCCGCGACGCCGGCAACGAGCTCGAAACCCTGCATCGTGATGAAGGTGAAGCCCATGGCGGCGACCACGCCTGCGAACCCGCGCTCGAAGAAGGGGGTGAGCGGCGCGAAGGCCTCGGCAGGCCCCCGGTCCACGACCGCCGCGAGTCCCGCGGCGATCAGCACGCCGAAGACCACGACCTTGCCCACGTTCTCCGCCTGCCCACCCCCGGGCTTCCCCTGCGCCAGGTTCCACCCGTAGAGCCCCGTGGCCGCGAGCGCCAGCACCAGCCCCGCCACGCGTCCCACCCCGGCACCCATCGAGCTTCCGACCAGGGGGAAGAGCGGATCGACGGCCACGAGGGCGTAGGCCGCGAAGCCCAGGGCATAGAGCACGGCGGCGACCACGTGGGCGAAGACCATGATCCAGCCGACCCCGAAGGACGCGCGGACGGAGAAGGTGCGCCGCGCGTATACGTACTGCCCCCCGTTCTCCGGAAAGGCGGTGGCCAGTTCCGCGAAGGCCATGGCCGTCATGAAGGCGATGACCCCGTTCAGGGCGAAGGCGACGATGGCCGCCGGACCGGCCTCGGCCACGGCGACGCCGCCCAGCACGAAGATGCCGCCGCCCACGATGGCGCCGACGCCGATCCCCGTCGCTCCCGCGAGGCCGATGGTGCGCTGCGATTCCGTCACGCTGCGCAACCTGCGGAACCCGGGGGTGCGGGGCAACGGTGCCCGGCCCGGGAAGGGCGGGCACCGCGCACGAAACGCGCACCCCCGCCGCGACCCATGCCGCGACGGGGGTGTGCCGGGGGTTGCATCCGCCGCAGGGCGGCAGGCGCGCTACCTGCGGGGGAGCGACACCCCGATCAGCAGCCGATGCTCGTCGTAGAACCCGATTCCCTGGTGTTCGATGAAGAGCCGGAGCGGCTCGATCCCTCCGCGGGGGTTCACGTCCAGGGCGGCCCCGTAACCCACGTTCAGCGAAAGGAACCTGCGGTTCGTGAGTCCCACCCCACCGATCAGGTAGGGTTCGAGGTTCCTCGCGCCGCCGACCTGCCAGCCGAACCGGCCGTTCACCCCCAACAGGAGCGAGGGGTCACCCTCGCCGATCCCGAAGGCAATCTCCGGCAGAAGCTCGATGGGGACCGACGAGGAGATCTGTCCGAGCCCTACCCGCATCCCGGCCAGGAGCTGGGTCGGGGTCGAAAGCTGCATCCCGGAATAGGGCTCGAGTCGGGTCACGCTCCGCTCCTCGAAGAAGCCGGCATCGGGATCCCGCACCGGCTCTTCCACCGCGGGCCGCGGTTCCACCGGTCGGACCGCCGGCGCACCCGGCTGCACGCCCATGGTCCTGAGCTCTTCGCGCACGATCCCGCGGACGATCTCGGGGAGTCGTGCCTCGAGAAGCTGGATCTGCCTCCCGACGGCCGCCGTGTCACCCTGGGCCACGCGAAGGCGGTCCCCGAGCGCCTCCTCGATCCGGCGCTCGAGCCGCTCCGCGTCCTCGTCGGTGAGCGCCCCCGTGCGGACCGCGTAGGCCTCGCCGTAGCGGAGAATGATCTCGCCCACCTCGGGAACCGGAATCGTGATCGTGCCCGGCACCTGCCCGGGACGGATCACCCGCTCGCCCGGCGCCGTGACCGGAACGTCGAGCTCACCCGCCCGGAGGCGGCGGTTCTCCTCGCGAAGCGCTTCGAGTTCGTCCGCGAGCCGGTCGATCTGTCCGGCCAGGAGCTCCCGCTCCGCCCGAACCGCGTCGGGCGTGTCCGGGTCCGCGACCCGGGCCCGCTGCCGCGCCCGCTCCGCCTCGAGCTCGACCTCGAGGGCGCGGGCACGCGCCCGCTCGCGGTCGAGGTCCCGCTCGGCCCCGGTCCGGTGGCGGGCGCCGAAGGCAATGGAGAGTCCGGCGCTGTAGACCCAGTTCGAGACGAGCTCGTCGGGGTCCGTCACGTCCTCCAGCTCCTCGCCCACCGTGGTCAGGAAGTTCCGGGCGCCAAGCTCCAGTCGGGTTCGATCACCGAGTCCGAAGGCGAGCCCGCCCCCGAGCGTCACGTGGTCGAGCCGGCTCCGGGTGGCACCGTCCAGGTCCTCGAAGTCGTCATCGAAGCTGATCCGGCCGGCTCCGGCCACCAGGAAGGGCGAGAGCCCGGAGCCGCCGCCCAGGTAGAACTGCGCCTCGGCACCAAGCCCCTCCATGCCGACCCACTCGCCGAAGTCGTCGTCCACTCCGCGCCACCAGGTGGCCCTGAGCCCGACGTTGCGGTTGAAGTCGACGCCGCCCCGGGCACCGACGGCGTACTGCCGGCCCAGGCGGAGCGCCTCGTCCCACTCGATCCTCGAGGCATGCGGCTCGAGGAACACCCCGGGCAGGATGCCGGGCCCCCGGTCCGCGTCTCGCGGTCCGGCACCCAGCGGAATCCGGAGCCCCGCACCCAGCACGAGGGAGGTGACGATGCCGTCGTCGTCCAGCTCGTCGTCACCCACCGCGCCCGGGATCAGCGGGTCCCTGAGTCGCGTTCCCCAGTTCTCGGCGTAGAGCTCCGCCCGGGCACGGTCGCCGAGCCCGAGGCTCAGCCCGCCGCCTGCGCGCAGCATGATGCGGTCGCGCCGCCCCTCGACCTCGTCCTCGGTGCGAAGCACGCCGCCGCCGCCCCGCACGAAGGGCGCGATGGGGCCGGGAAGGAGGGTGACCTGCAGGTCCGCTCCGAACACCTCGACGTCGAAGAGATCCGCGAAGGTCGTGCCCTGGGTCGGGGTGAAGTCGTCCCGGAGCCCGATGTCGCGACCGCGGGCGTAGAAGGGCGCCAGCGAAAAGAAGGGTCCGAAATCGATGGAGGCTCTGAGCCCCGGGAAACGCGCCCGCTCGAGCCCGAAGGCGTCGTCCCACCGCACCTCTTCGTAGGTTGGAACGAGCGAGAAGGTGACGTCCTGCGCGGACGCCCGGTCAGGTGCGAGGGCCAGGGCCGAGATCGTGGCGGCGAGCGTCGCCATGGCCACGGCACCGGCCGGCAAGGCGCGGCGCGATCCGGGCCCCGTGGGTATGCTTGGAGCAGGCATGACCTTGGACTCCTTTATCTTGAAGACTGCAACGAAGAACCGCCTGCCGCGGGTGTCGGGGGAAGCCGTGCCGGTCAACCGTGCCATTCAACGGAATACCGGATGTGACACGCGCGGGAACACCCCGACCGCGACCTGCGGGGGAGGTCGTGGGGGGGAATAGACCCTGCACCGGGCGGCGGGTTCCGGCTCCCGGCACTGATCCGTCGCTTTCGGGCGCCTTCTGCCGGGTCAGCGCCCCTGCCCGATCCCCTCTAGCGCGTGGATCCGCACCGTCTCGACGCCTCGCTCGTCCCGCATCACCCCCAGGACCCAGTCGGGACCCGCGCGGAGGAGGCGGAAGCCGGCGGGCATGCGCACCCGCTCCGCCGTGGCGGCCCCGACTTCAACGACGAGCCACTCCTGCGCGCTCCGACGGGTGCCGGCCCGCTGGGCCACCTCTCCCAGGTCGCCCTCGTGGCGACCGATCCAGAGCGTCCCGTCTTCGCCGACGACGAGCGCCTCGAAATGGGGGAGCCGTTCCGCGAACACCATGCTCCCGGACATCTCCTCGAGGAACGCGCGCTCTTCGGAGGATGCGACCTCGAGCATCGAGGCGAAGATGTCGTCGCGCATGGCCTGGGTCACGTCCAGGGACCTCCCGGTGCGCCAGCGGACCTCGACACTCGATGCCGCCGCGGCGCCCTGGGCGGTGGCCTCGGCCGATCCCGAGGCATCGAGCCGCCGCACCCCCCGCACCCGGGCGACACCGGTGTCCCCGAACCAGGCGCCGCCTGGCCCTGCCGCCACCACCCCGGTCGAGCTCAGGAGCACGAGACCCGCGTAGTCAGGCCCCATGCGGAAGGCCGGCCCCGGAAGGTGGTCGACGGTGTCCGCCGCGGAGAGCGGACCGCCGGACCCGGGCAGAGGCAGCGGAATCCGAAGCACCGCCCCCACCGGCCTGGACTCGCCCGGTTCGGTGGGGATCGGCGCCGCGGTCACGACGAAGGCCCACAGGTCGCCCCCCTCCCCGAGGGCGCCTGCGCCCGGGGGAGCCCATCCGGCCGTCATGATCGCGGAGCGCAGCACCGGTTCCAGGGGAATCCGGTCCCCGACTCCGCCCTCGGGATCCACGGTGACCCAGCCCCTGGACCCGGCGTCGAGCACCCGGAGTGACCCCCGGCCTTCGCCCTCTCCCGAAACGCCCGGAACCTCGAAGATCCGCGTCGGGGCCAGGAACTCGCCCGGGCCTCGCCCCGTGCCGCCGTGACGCCGTGCCCCGCGTCCGTCCGGCTCCGCCACCACCACCTGCCCGGTGGCACCGTCCGCGAAGGCGACGCGGCCGTCGGCGAGCCGGGTCGCATCGGGAATCCCGTGCGGGTAGCCGGTGGCATCGCCGTCGCCCAGCACCACCGTGGGCTCGCCCGCCGGCGATCGCAGCTCCCGGACCAGGTCCCAGTCGATCTCGAGCACCCGAACGCCTGCGCTGTCCGACACCGAGACGGCCTCACCGGCGCCCGGACGGGTCGTTTCGTCGTCCGCCCCGCACCCGCCGAGCAGAAGGCCCAGGCCTGCGGCGACGACGGGCACGATCCGGGCCGTGAGGCATGGTGAGCGGGAGGGCATGGGGACAGGTCTCCTTCTCGGGTCTCCGGGCGGCCCGGGTTGCCGCCCGTTCGGGGGCAAGGTACCCTGCCCTTCCGGACCCGGCACCCCCATCCAAGGTCGTTCCGCTCGGGAGTGTCCGGCGAGATCATTCCCGCGCCCTCACCTCCAGGCCGAGCATGAGCCCCATCCTACCCGCGCCCCACCCCCGTCCGCGAACGGAGCCTCGTCGGGGCCCCGCTCTCGCCGTGGCCCTGGCCCTCACCCTCGTCCTCGTCGGTTGCTCGGGGCTCCCTCAGGCCGGCGCGCTCGGCATCGACTCGGAACGGATCCCCGATACCCGGAACGCCGAGGCACCGCGGGTCGTGGTCTTCGGCGACGTGCACGGGGACCTCGACGCGACCCGGCGGGCCCTGCGTCTTGCCGGCGCCATCGACGCGGAGGACCGCTGGGTCGGGGGCGACCTGGTCGTGGTCCAGACCGGGGACCAGCTCGACCGGGGCGACGACGAGCGGGCCATCCTCGACCTCTTCGCCCGCCTCGTGACCGAAGCCGCGGCCGGCGGCGGCGCCTTCCACCCGCTGAACGGCAACCACGAGCTGATGAACGCGCACCTCGACCTGCGCTACATCACCGAGGGGGGATTCCGGGACTTCGACGGCGCCGTCGACCTGCCGGCGCCCGACGCCTTTCCGCCGGACTCGCTGATGGCCGACACCCTCCTGGCCTCCTTCCCGCCGGAGCACCGTGCCAGGGTCGCCGCCTTCCGCCCCGGCGGTCCCTACGCGCTCCTCATGGCCCGGCGGAACACCATCGTCATGGTGGGCGACGACGTCTTCGTGCACGGAGGGGTCCTCCCGCACCACGTGGAATACG
>JBJHBX010000091.1:0-9190 GCA_050485725.1 Gemmatimonadales bacterium
CCCGCGGGCGCCTTCGCTTCCTCCCTCGATCCGCTCGTCGGATTCGAAGTCGAGGATCGATCCGCCCTCCTGCCGGTGCCGGTGCAGGGCCTTGACGTCGATCCCGTCGGCGCGGTAGATGGCCCCTTCCCGCTCGAGCACGCCCACCACCACCGCCCCGGCCTCGGTGAGGAACCTTCCTGCGTGGAAGCCGACGTTCCCGAGTCCCTGGATCACCACCTGCTTCCCCTCCACACCCGGATCCAGGCCGAGCCCCTTCATGTCGACGGCACTCGAGAGCGCCTCGCGGATGCCGAAATAGACGCCGCGGCCCGTCGCCTCGACGCGTCCCCGGACCCCTCCCTGGCTCACGGGCTTCCCGGTCACGGCGCCCTGCGCGCTGACCTCGCCCTGCGTGAGCTGGATGTAGGTATCGGCGATCCAGGCGATCTCCCGCTCGCCCACGCCCACGTCGGGTCCGGGTACATCGATCCCGGGACCGATGCAGTTCCGCTGCACCAGCTCGTAGGTGAAGCGGCGGACGATGCGTTCGAGCTCTCCCTCGGAGTAGGCCGACTTGTCCACCTTGATGGCGCCCTTGGCTCCCCCGAAGGGAATGTCGACGAGGGCGCACTTGTAGGTCATCAGCGCCGCAAGGGCGGTGACTTCGTCCTCGGAGGCACGCGAGGTGAGGCGGATTCCCCCTTTCACGGGGAGTCGGTGCTGGGAGTGATGTGCGCGCCACCCGTGGATCACCTCGATCGAACCGTCGTCCCTGCGGAGGGGGAAGCTCACGTGGTAGACGGCATTGCACGCCCGGACCTGCTCGAGCACGCCCTCAGGCAGGCTCAGGAGCTTCGCGGCGCGGTCGAAGTACCGGTTGACCTGCTCGAAGAAGCGAGGCTCGGAGCTCACGACCGCGGTTCCCCCTGCTCCGACGCCGGAGGTTTCTCCCCGGAGGCGGGCCGTGGAGCGGCCGCGGCCTCGGCGGCGCGCACCGCCGCCTCGGCGCCCAGGAAGCCGATCTTCGAATGCGTGCCGTCGCAGAAGGGCTTGTTCGTCGAGGCCCCGCATCGGCACAGGGAAACGGGCTTTCCCTCGCGCGTCGGGATCGGGTTTCCCTCGTGGTCCACGAGTTCGATGGGGCCCTCGACCCTGAGGGAGCCGGTTCGGGTTACGGTGATGCGTACATCGGCCATGCCGGTTCAGATCCTTGGTTCGGTTGGTTTCGGATGTGGGATGAAGGGGGGCCGGCCCCGCGGCTCGGCCGGACCCGGGTCAGTCCGGCGGGTCGTCGGCGAAGCTCAGGATGATCTCGACGCGGGTTCCCTCGGGAGGCATGCCGGGGCCGGGGGAGAAGATCGTGGCGCCGCGCTGGTGGTCCCGGATCGTGTACCTGGCGTTCGACACGGCACCCCCCGGACACGAGAAGAGGCACATGATGCACCCGGAGCTCCAGTGCTCGTCGTGCTCCTCGTTCCCGCCGAAGCGCATTTCGATTCCCTGGCCTCCCGGATCCTCCAGGAGGTCGGCGAGGGGGACGGCTTCTCCCCCGTCCCAGCGTACCCGCACCTCGAGTGGGGTTCCCTGGACCCGGGTAGAGGGCTGTGGGACCAGGGGTACCCAGCGAAGGGTCCATGCCGCGAGCGGGACCCCGCCGCCGTCCTCGGCGCCCAGGCCGCGGAGGGCGCGGGCCACGGCGGTGTCGGGCACCGACGTGACGAAGAGGGACTTTCCGGCGGCACTCCCTCCCTGGTAGACGAGCGCATGGTACTGGTGGTCCGGGGGAAGTGCCGCGGCGAAGGCCTCGGGATGGGCCACGGCCTGGATGCGGATCTCCTTCGCTTCGGCATCCACGCGCAGGCCGGGGTGCTGCAGGTCGGCCGGGGCCGCCTCTGCGGGCTTCGGCCGATGTCCGTGTCCGGCCTCTCCGGCGTGCCCCGCCGCGTGACCCGGGGCAAAGGTCGCCCCGACCATCGCGAACCAGGCGGCGAGGCAGATCGAGCCCCGGAGCGCCCGCCTGCAGCGCCCCCGCCCCCGCGCGTCACTCCGATGACGGGTCATCGACGGATCAGTGCGCGCCGTGCCCCTCCATGTTCCCACATGCGATGGGCGTGCCTCCCTCGCCGTGCACCATGATGAAGTGGGATGCGTCGGACGTGAGCTCGTCGGCCTCGAGCGTCGTGGTCGAGGTGCCGGTACCGTCGGCGAGGCCGGCCACCGGGTTCAGCGCGACCAGGACCGGGCCGCCGTCGGCACAGCTTCCGGCGTGGATGTGGGCGTTGAACTGCCCTTCACCCGGGAGGTTCTCGAGCTCTAGAATGACCACCACCGCGTCGTCCGAATGCATGGCCATGGCCTCGCCTGTGACCCCGGACTCGTTCATCGCGTCGAGGGCGATCGTCACGGGGATCATCGTGTCCATGGGCGAGGGGGCCGCTTCCATCGTCGCATCATCGGCCGCGCCGGGGGTGGCCCCCTCGGAACCCGCATCGGCCGGAGGGGCATCGCCTCCGCATCCCCAGAGAAGAAGAACGGAGAGGGCGATGAGCCCGGTGTGTCCGGAGCGGGGACGGCGGAGGGCCAGGGGGCGGAGGTCCATGCGGTGACTCCTGTCAGATGTGCCGCGCGCGGCGTGATCGTCAACGCGAACCCGGGGTTCCCGGCGCCCCAGGGGTGGGTAGCGCGGATCCTCGCGGGGTTCGAGGCATGCGTGTCCCCGTGGCTCCGGGGAGCCGGGGGCTCGATGGGATGGCTTGGTTCAGACCGACAACATGGGAAAGGGGAGGGGCCGACGCCAGAGCCTTGCACCCGGTGCCTGGCCCGGTGCGTGGATGTGGAGGGCGCTGAAGGAACCTTGGAAGCCCTCCGGTGCTCCAGTAGATTCGACCCGCGGGCGCCTCACCCCGGCGCCACCCCCGGACCGTTCGATCCGGGCCGGCGATGCGCCTGGCCGGACCCGACGGTCCCTTTCGTGGAGAGGCACGTGAGTTCCTGGAAGCGTCGTGAAACCGTCACCGCCGATGTCGGTGGCGTGAAGGTCGGGAGCGATCACCCGGTGGTCGTTCAGTCCATGACGAACACCGACACCGCCGACGTGGTGTCGACGGTGGCGCAGGTCGAGGCGCTCGCCCTGGCCGGAAGCGAGCTCGTCCGGGTCACGGTGAACAACGACGAGGCCGCCCGGGCCGTGCCCGAGATCGTGGCGCGGCTGAAGGATCGCGGCTTCACGACGCCGATCATCGGCGACTTCCACTACAACGGGCACCTGCTGCTGGACCGGTACCCCGACTGCGCCCGGGCCCTGGCCAAGTACCGGATCAACCCCGGAAACGTCGGCACGAAGCGGCGCGACGAGAACTTCCAGAAGATCGTCTCCATTGCCCGCGACAACGGAAAGCCGGTCCGGATCGGCGTGAACTGGGGGTCCCTCGACCAGGACCTCCTGACCGACCTGATGGACCGGAACGCCCGCCTGCCCGAGCCCAAGGATGCGCAGGCGGTGATGCGCGACGCCATCGTCGAGAGCGCGACCCGCTCGGCCGAGCTCGCCGAGGCCACCGGGCTTCGGCCGGACCAGATCCTGATTTCGGCCAAGGTCTCGGAGGTTGCGGAGCTGATCGCCGTCTACCGGCAGCTTGCACCCCTGGTGCGCTACCCGCTTCACCTGGGGCTGACCGAGGCGGGCATGGGTGCCAAGGGGATCGTCGCCTCGACGGCGGCGCTCGCGCCCCTCCTGATCGACGGGATCGGCGACACGATCCGGATCTCGCTGACGCCGGTGCCGGGCGGGGACCGGACCGAAGAGGTCAAGGTGGGCCAGCAGATCCTGCAGTCGCTCGGCATCCGCAGCTTCGAGCCGCAGGTCACCTCGTGCCCCGGGTGCGGAAGGACCACCTCGACCTTCTTCCAGGAAATGGCGCAGGACATCCAGGGCTACCTGCGTTCGCAGATGCCGGCATGGAAGGAGCGCTACCCCGGGGTCGAGGAGCTCTCCGTGGCGGTCATGGGGTGCGTCGTGAACGGGCCCGGCGAGTCGAAGCACTCGAACATCGGGATCTCCCTTCCGGGCACCTTCGAGGAGCCCAAGGCGCCGGTCTACGTCGACGGCGAACACTACACGACGCTCAAGGGCGAAGGGCTCGTGGAGGAGTTCAAGCGGATCCTGGACCGCTACGTGGAGCGCCGCTACGGCGGGGCGGGGGAGGAGCGGTCCGCAGCGGTTCCCGCCGCGGTGGACGGGTGAACTCGATCCGCTGACGTGCGAAACCCCCGGGAGCCCTGAGGCCCCCGGGGGTTTCGTGTTTCCGGCTGCGAGCCGGACCGCCGGCGATCAGCGCGGCGGATTGTTGAAGAGGTTCTCGTTCGAGAAGATCTCGTTCGTGCTCACCCGCAGGCAGAGAGGGCTCGCGTCCAGTACGCTCCGACGGGGGTCGGCGCTTGCGGGCTGTCCCGACGCGATCCGCCCGACGAAGTCGTAGTCCACGTGCGGCGCGGCCTGCGAATCCGCCGCCCACCGGCGAACGTCGCCCAGCCGACGTCCCTCCAGGAAGAGCTCGAGGCCCCGCTCCTGCATCAGCAGGCTCCATGCCTCCGCCGCGGTGGCCGCCGAGGCCGGGGTCAGGCCGTGGTGCGACCGCACCTCGTTGATCTTCTGGACCGCCTGCGAGATGCTCCCCGCGCGGATGAAGGCCTCGGCCTCGATGAGCCGCATCTCGGTTCCCTTGGCCAGC
Source organism: Gemmatimonadales bacterium (assembly GCA_050485725.1). Lineage (GTDB taxonomy): Bacteria > Gemmatimonadota > Gemmatimonadetes > Longimicrobiales > Gaopeijiaceae > SKNW01. Next base: position 4,713 of record JBJHBX010000091.1, read on the forward strand.
GGAATCGAGGAGTTCCGCGACGGATACTTGTCCGCACGGAAGATCGGGCGGCGGTTGTCACCCCCGATCAGCGGGGCGCCCGCCGAGGTGAACTGCGGGGTGTAGCTGACCCGGGGATCGCCCCCCGCGTCGGGGTTGGTCGTGTCGAACCCCCAGCTCTCGAAGGGCGTGCCCCAGACCGTGTACTGCCAGGCATTGTCCCCGCGATAGGTCCAGTTGTGGACGCCGTTGTGCTCATTGCCCGAATTGTCCGAGTGGACGTGGGCATAGACGAAGTCGGTGGGGACCTGACCGGCATCCGCCACGGCCTGATCCCACTGCCCGAGGGTCAGGCGGGCCTGGGCCCGCCCTGCCAGTGCAGCCAGCCGGAGCTGCGTATGTCCGCCCGCCTGCGCGGTCTGGACCGCGTCATCGAAGTACCCCACGGCGCGGCTCGAGAAGGTGGTGTAGGGTTCGAGGGGTCCGCCGTTGATCACGGCGTCGCAGAACATCTCGCCCATGACCCGGTTCGAGAAGCCGGCATAGAGCTGTGCCAGCGCCACCCACGAGTTCGAACCCGGGTCGGAAACCAGGTTCTGGACCTTCCCGATCGCATCCTCGGCCTGCCAGCGGGCCTGCGAGGAATAGCCCCAGTGCGACTGGTTTTCGGGAGATTCGTTGTTGGGGAAGCCCTCGCTGATCTCACGCGGGGGCGTCCAGGAACCCGAGTGGACGAGCTCCCCCGAGAGGATCGCGCTGGCCGAGTAGGTTCCGGCGGCGCCCATGATGGTGGTCGCCATGCCGAAGGTGCCCAGCGCGCCGTTCACGATGGCGGGGACGGCGGCCGGCGTCTCCAGGTCCCCTTCCTCGACGAGGGCGGGGTTCGAAACACCCAGGTCGCACCCGGCGAGGAAGACGCTCCCCGCGGCCAGGAGCGACAGGGACGGGGCGCGGAGGTGCCGGGGCTTCGCCCGGCCTCGCGTCATGCGTTCCATGTGCATGTTCATTCTCCTTGGCTGTGCCGGTCAGAACTGGGCGCTGATCCCGAAGACGATCTGCCTCGGGAGCGGCGTGTCGAAGAAGTTGTGGGCCCGGAGCGCCGAGTCGGACAGGTCGTTCCGGTACATGCCCTCGGGATCGAGCCCCGGGTAGTCGGTCCACCGGAGCAGGTTTCGGCCGGCCAGCGAAAGGGTCGCCGACTGGACGCCCACCGGCGCGAGCCACGTGTCGGGCATGCGGTAGGTCACGGTGACCTCGCGCAGCCGCCAGAAGTCGGCGGGGAAGGCGAAGTCCCCGTGGGTCAGCGCCGAGGCACGCCCGCAGACGGCCTGGATCACGCCGTTGTCCGGGTTGTCACGGCAACGGTGGGAGATCGGTCCCGAAGTGACCCGGTTCCCGTTCGAGTCCATGGCCACGCCCTGTCCGTCGCCGACGACCTGGCGGGCCGAGTGCATCAGCCACCGGAGGGAGTGATCATGGTTCATGTGACCACCCTTGTGGTCGAGCAGGAACCCGAGGCCGATCCGGGAGCCCAGCGAGAAGGTGCTGCCGAGCTGGATCTGCCGCGTGGGAAGCGGCTGGCCCAGGTAGTCCCAATCCTCGGGAAGCTCCCCGTTCGCGTCGCGCAGCAGGTTCGAGGCGAGCCCCACCTGGCCACCCACCTCGATGAAGCGATCTCCGAAGAAGGAGCCCACCGGGTAGCCCTCGCGCATGAACTGGAGCCACTGGAGCTGGATCGGCGCCCCGCCGCCCAGGCTCACGATCCTGTTCTCGTTCGTCGAGTAGTTGATCGTGGCGTCCCACGCGAAGGAACGGGTCTCGATCACCGTACCCCGAACGCCGGTCTCCCAGCCCCAGTTCTCGATCTCGCCCACGTTCCGGAGCTGGGTCGAGAGGAAGCCGAGCGACGGGGGCTCCCGCACCGGGTAGAGCGCGTCCTTGGTGGTCTGGTCGTACCGCGTCACCTCGACCCGGATCCGGTCGTCGAGGAGCCCGATGTCGAGGCCAAGCTCGATTTCGGTGCTGACCTCGGCGGTCAGGTCGGGGTTCCCCAGGTTCCCGGGTCGCACCGCGGGCTGACCCCCCACCGCGGATTCGGGCTGCCAGGTGCGCACCGCCGAGAAGTTCGCGGGCTGCTGTCCGGCGGTCCCGTACGAGGCCCGGATCCGTGCCGAGGAGAGGACCGAGGGAAGGGCCACGTGCTCGGAGAGGATGTACGAGATGTCGGCCTTCGGGTACAGGGCGTAGTCCACATCGTCCCCGAAGGCGGAGTGGCCGTCGGCGCGGGCTCCAAGGGTCAGGAAGAAGGCGTCGCCGAAGCCGAACTGCTGCTCGGCGAAGAAGCCGGCGCTGCGCTCCTTGAGCCGTCCTTCAGCGCCGCTCGTCGAGAGCGCCGCGCTGACCGTCTCGAGGCCGACGAAGGGGAAGCCGTCACCGATGGCGGAACTCCACCCCTGGTTCCGGTCGAAGTACTGGAAGCCGGCGGACGTCGTGGACCGGATCCCGTCGGTGATCTGCCCCCGCAGCGTGGCGGAGTAGTCCAGGTTCAGGTTCACGTTCTGGCGCCGGTAGTTGCTCCGGAACCCCTGCTGCAGGTTCGAGATCGCGCCGAAGGGGAAGAGCTGGTACTCGTCGGCGTTGATGATGTCGGCGCCGAAGGTGAGTCGGTGCGAGAGCGCCCCGGTCACCTGGTGCTCGGCCGTGGCGCCTCCGGTGAAGCGGTTTCCGGTCTGGAGGGCCTCGATGGCCGTGAGCGTCTCGGTGGGGACGAACTGGCCCTGTGGGCCGCCCACGAGCCCGTTGATCGTGTACCCCCGGGTGTTGTTGGCGTCGGGGGTGTGCTGCACCGAGCGCCGGGTGAAGCCCGAGGTCAGCCGCAGCGTCAGGTCGTCACGGGGCACCACCGTCAGGTTGAGCCGGGCCGAGTAGGCCGACTCGCCCCCGTTCGGGAGGATTCCGTCCTCGTCACGGCCGGTGAGAGCGGCATAGTAGGAGAAGCTCTCCCCGCCGCCGGTGACCGAGACCTGGTGCGACTGGGTTCGGCCCGACTGCACCATGGCGTTGTAGAAGTAGTCCGAGTAGGCCGAGATGTCCCACCAGTCCTTCGGGGTCGACAGGATCCCGAAGTCGCCGTTGTAGCGCCACTGGGTGACGCCTTCGCGCCCGCGCCGGGTGAAGATCTGGATCACGCCGGCAGAGGCCTCGGTGCCGTAGAGGGTGGCGGCGGAGGCGCCCCGGATGATCTCGACGCGTTCGATGTCGGCGGGGTTGATGTCGTCCAGCCCCGACCAGGACGCGCCTGCGGTGGTCGTCGTGATGCCGCTCGAGCTCGAGTTGTCGATCCGGATGCCGTCCACGTAGATCAGCGGCTCGTTCGACTGGCTGATCGACGCGGCGCCGCGGAGCACGATTCGGCTTCCCTGGCCCGACTTTCCGCCTCCGGGCATCACGTTGATGCCGGGTGCGCGGGCCTGGAGGAGCTGCGAGAGGTTGTTGATCGGGGCGGCCTCGAGGGCGGTCACGTCCACCGACGCGATCGAGGTGCCGATCTCGCGCCGGGCGACGCCGGCGGCCTGACCGGTCACGACCACTTCGTCGAGGGCCACGGCGCTCACCGAGAGGGTGAAGTCGAGGGTCGCGGTCTGTCCCGCGACCACGTTCACGCTCTGGGTCGTGGTGCGGTAGCCCAGCGAGGAGACCCGGACCTCCTGGCTTCCCGAGGGCACGTTCTGGAAGGTGTACTGCCCCCGCGCGTTCGTGATCCCCGAGCGGTTCGAGGCCACGATCGTGACGAAGGCGTTGGCCACCGGCTGGCCGGAGGTGCTGATCACGGTGCCGGTGATCGTTCCCGTCTGGGCCTCGAGGGCCGTTGCGGCGGGCGGGGCGAGGAGCCCCATGGGAAGGATGAGTGCGGAGCAGAGGGCAAGGAGACCGCTTCGAAGTCGGGCTACTGGCCTTCCACCCCCGGAACAGCTCGGATGCGGACCCGAACGGGACATGGCACCTCCTGGCTGCAGGAGCGGATGAGGGGCGCCCTCGGTGGCACCCCTTTGCGTCGATCCTGCCAACATACGTGGCACCCATGGGGGGGACAAGCAGCGGATCGGAAAGAGGATGCGCACTCGGACGCTGATCTGGATGCAGAACTGCATCCAAAAGGCCCACACCGCCCCGGGGAGGACGTCGCGACCCTGCACCCTCCGGAGGTGCGGCAACCCGTCAGCGCCGGTCGGCGTCGATGGCCCGCAGGTACTCCCAGATGGCCCGGACGTGGAGATCGTTGACCCCCTGGTTGGGCATCGGCACGCGCCAGATCTCGAGGAGCTCGCGGGCCACCGGGTCCACGCGGAGCATCGAGTCCGGTCGCATCACCATGCCCCGGAACCAGTCGTACTCCCGACGGACCGTGACCCCGTCCAGGTAGGGACCCGCCACGTTCACTCCGTCCACCCGGTGACAGGCGAGGCAACCGCGTACGCGGTACCAGTTCTCTCCGGCGG
>JBJHBX010000092.1:0-9106 GCA_050485725.1 Gemmatimonadales bacterium
ACCCCGCGGCTGATGGCGGAGCGCGGGGTGGACCCGTCGCCCCTCGAGGCGGAGTGGGACCGCCTGTCGGGAGAGGGGAAGACCCCGGCCATGGTCTCGGTCGACGGGGCACCCCACGGGATCGTCGCCTGGGCCGACACGGCGAAGCCCGATGCGGCTGCGGCCATCGCGCGGCTCCGGGCCATGGGACTCGGCGTCGTGCTCCTGACCGGTGACAACCCCCGTACCGCGGCGGCGGTGGCGCGGAGCGTCGGGATCGCCGAAAGCGAGGTCCACGCCGGCGTGCTCCCCGAGGGGAAGGCGGAGGTCGTGGCCGACCTCCAGGCCGCCGGAGAGCGGGTAGCCATGGTCGGCGACGGTGTGAACGACGCGCCGGCGCTGGCGGTGGCGAACGTGGGCATGGCCATCGGGAGCGGGACCGACGTGGCCCGCGAGGCCGCCGGGATCACGCTGCTCGGTGACTCGCTCCACTCGGTGGCCGATGCCATCGACCTGTCGAGGGCCGCCGTGCGGAACATGAAGCAGAACCTCTTCGGGGCCTTCGTCTACAACACGGCGGCGATCCCGGTGGCGGCGGGGGTGCTCTACCCGTCGCTCGGGATCCTCCTCTCGCCGATGATCGCCGGCGCCGCCATGGCCTTCAGCTCCGTGACCGTGGTCACGAACGCGAACCGCCTGCGGGGTTGGAGCCCTCCGCGGCGGGACGGACGAGGCCGAACGCCCGCACCCTGACCCGTCCGTCGTCGAGGTCACCCAGGATCCAGACGCGGTCGCCCTCTCCCGGCCCGGCCGTCGGCAGCCCCTCGAGACCGAGGGATGCCCCGTCGTCGGACACGAGCTTCACCTGGTCCTCCTCATCGCGTGCGATCCGTCCCACGAGGGGGCGCTCTCCCTCGATGGCGAGGATCTCGTAGCGCTCGACCAGGAATGACGATACCTCGGGGAGCGGATCGCCCCGGGGGGTGCGCCGCCCGAAGACCCGGACCGTGGCGCCCTCGAGCCGGTTCAGCTCGGCCAGCACGGGTCCCGCCCCCGGCCCGGGATCCGGCCCGGATTCCCTGCCTTCGGCGAGGACGACCCGCTCCCCCTCGGGTGCCACGAGCACGAGGCGTGGCCACGGATCCTGTCCCTCGGCGCGGAGCACCCCATTGAGACGTTCGGTCATGCCGTCACCCGGCGGCCCCTGGGGCGCGGGCGCCGGGGTCTCCTCCTGGCCAGCATCGTCTTCCGGAGCGGGCTCCGAAGTTCTCCCCTGAGCCGAGGGTGCCGACGTGTCCTCGACGGTCGACGCCCCCGGGGCTTCGGTCCCCTCTCCCGGGGCTTCGCCTCCGCATCCCGTGCCGAGGAGCGCCAGGCAGAGACCCGCGAGGGCCACGCGGTGAACCGGGCACGCCCTCACGGAAGCCTCACGATCCAGAGCTGCATCCACTCGGGCAGCCCTGCCCCCCCCGCGCCGGTCAGCCGCAGCGAGGTGCCGGGCTGCGCAGCACCGTCGATGCGGAGGTAGGCCGACGAGGCCGCGGCCACGGTCAGCTCGCGCTCGAAGGGGGTGAAGCCGTGGCCGTAGGGAACGAGGCGGGCCGTTTCCACGAGGCGGGAGGAGATATCGAGGAGGTTCCAGCTGTCGAACTGCAGCCTCGGGTCGATCCCCTGGAAGCGGTCGTCCAGGTAGAGGGCCGCCGCCCACCAGGCCAGGAGTTCGCGCCAGTCCTCGCCCACCAGCGCACCGATCCCGGCCAGGTCGGCGGTGGGATGGGCGATGAACGCCGCGTGGAAGGCTTCCCGCCCACCCGCGCGGTCGCCGAAACGTTCGGTCACCCAGTCGAGAAAGCTCCATCCCAGGTCGTAGTTGAGCGAGGTCCGGCAGGGCCCGCTGGCCCCGGTTTCGCGCACTCCCGGAATGTCGTAGGCGAGCCATCCGCAGCGCTCCGGTGCCTCGGCGGTGCGCTCGGTCTGCGTCCGGAAGCCGAAGTAGCGCGCCAGCCCCGTGAAGTGGCCCTGGAACCACCCCAGTCCCGTGACGGGGTCCACGGCCCACGCGGAATCGAAGCCGAGGTTCGAACCCGGCTCGAGCCCCAGCCGTCCGAGCCCGATCACCTGCTCCGCGTACTTGGCCTGTCCCTCGATCGGCCAGGGTCCCATCTGCGGGAAGCCGAGAAGCGCGCGCCGCCCGAGCTGGATCACGTGGGTGAGCTCGTGGCTCGCCGTTCCGAGGAATCTCCTGGAGAGCGGACCCGGGTGGTACCCGGCCGTCTCGGGAAGGGTGGGATCCGGCGCCGGCATGTAGAGGAACTCGCCCTCGTTCGAGGCCGGGCACGAGGTGCGGGGAAAGAAGTCCCCGCCCGAGGCGAACCCGCCCACGCCGGCGGCGTTCACCCGGTGCGTGAGGACGATCACGACCCGGCCGTTGCCGTCGAGGTCGGTGAAGCCCCCGAAGGTCTGGTCCAGGTGCCCGACGACCTCGGCGTCGAGGGCCTGGACCCAGCCCGCGATCAGCTCGTCTCCGTACCCTTCGTGGGGGTTCGAGAGGTCCTGGATCAGGATGACCCGCTCACCCCTGCCCCGGACCAGCGCGTTCGACGGAAAGAACTGGCAGGGGCTGCTGAAGTTCGGCATCCGGAAGGGCACGGTGTCGCCCACGCTGACCGTGCCTGGCACCGCTGCGGGACCGGCGCCGGCAGGGGTCGCCGCCGGGCCGGCGCGGAGAAGCCCGGAAATGAGCTCCGCCTGGCGCTCGAGGTGCTCGATGTGGAGGGCCTCGTCCGCTCGGCTCGAGCCCAGGATTCCCGGAACCTGCGGAAGGACTCCGGCAAAGGACCGGGGGCGCGGCAGCAGGTTCAGGGCGGGAGCGGGTGCGGGCCACGCACCGTCGCCGGTCCGCTGCACGATACGAATGGGGGTCTGGAGTGCCGCAGTCCCGGAGGTGGACTGGATCCCGACGAGCCAGGCGCCCCCCTCCCCGGTGGCGGGAAGCTGGATGCAACCGGCGTCGCTTCCACGGAGGACCCGGATCTGTCCCGGGGGCAGCTCGAGGAAGCCGGTCGGTCGGAAAGGGTGCTCCCGCGCCGCGTCCTCGTTCCCGACCCGGAGCGCCACCGGAACGGCCCCCTCGGGAAGGCAGGCGCCCTCGGGCACCCGGATCGAGAGCTCGGTTTCCGAAGCCGAAAGGACCTCCGCGGCAATCCCTCCCACCGAGACGGCGTTGCCGCCCGGTGAAGGCGCAAAGCGGACCCCGGCCAGGGTGGCGGTCTCGCCTTCGACGAGGACTGCCGGCTCGATGGAGAGGATCCGGGGCGCGGTACCCGAGATCACCGTCAGGGCGGCGCTCCCGGTCCGCCCCTCCGAGGTCGCGACGATCGCGGCCTCGCCGGGCGAGAGGGCGGTGACCTCGCCCGAGGCGTCCACGCCCGCCAGCGCCGGGTCGGACGAACTCCACGTCACATCGCGCCCCTCCAGTTCGTTCCCCTGGGCGTCGCGGAGGATCGCCGCCAGCGTCGCGGACTGACCGGCCTCGAGCTCGAGCACGGCAGGGACGACCTCGACCGAGGCGACCGGGGGCGGGATCACGGTGACCGGGACTGAGCCGGTGCGCCCTTCCGAGGTTGCGGTGACATTCGCCTGTCCAGGCGCGACCCCCGTCACGAGCCCCGCCGACGAGACCGATGCCACCTGCGCGTCCGAGCTCGCCCATGTCACCGGCCGTCCCTGGAGTACGGCGCCGGCGGCATCGAGGGTGCGGACCTGGAGCTGAACCGTGGCGCCGGGCACGAGCGGGGCCGGGGCGTCGCCCACGAACTGGACCGTGACGACAGGAGCGGGAGGCGGGGGCGGGGGCGGGGTCGTCGGCGCGGAATCGCCTCCTCCGCACGCGGTGACGAGCAGGGTGAGGAGGACGACAGACAGGGCGAGAACACGGGACATGGAACCCTCCGGGGATCGTGGATGCGCGGCACCGGAGGCCCGCCGGAAGCAGGTGGGACCCGGTGCCCTGCGGAGTGGACGGAGCAAGGGGCCGAGGATTCTCACCCCGGCCCACGGGGCGACTTGCCGAGGCGGCGGGAGGGCATCATCCTTGCGCCGTCCCCGATGCGATCGCGCCGGTGCCGGCGGTGCACGGGACGTTCCCCCTCTTCCGCGCTGCCGGACACGCATGACCTCGAGATCCGAATGGGATCGGGCCCTGGAGACGCTCCTCGAGCGCTTCGGGGACCGCCTCGAAGCGGTGGCCGCCCGCCTCCACCTGGATGCCGCGGAGCGCGATCACCTGCTGCAGGAGGTCCGCATCCGTCTCTGGAAAGCGGCACCCCGGGCTGAGAATCTCGAGGCGATCTCTCCGTCCTTTCTCTACGGGGCCGCGCGTTGGGCCGCCCTCGACCTGCTGAAGGAGCGCCGGAGGACCGGCGAGGGGACCGAGGAGGCGCTCCGCGCCGGTCGCACGGTCGCGGCTCCGGAGCGGGCCGACGAGAGGCTCAGGCGAAGGCGCCTGGGCGAGGAGCTGGAGGCGGCGGTGCAGGGGCTCGCCCCCGATCGGCGGTCCGCGGTGCGGCTCTGGCTTGCGGGGTACGAGAGGCAGGAGGTGGAGAGGATGCTGGGATGGAGCGAGGCCAGGACGCGCAACCTGCTGTACAGGGGGCTCGAGAACCTGCGGGAGGAGCTTCGAAGGCGAGGGGAAGGGATCCACGAGGAGGGGTACGGATGAGCGACGAAACGATGCGCGCCACATGGGAGGCCGGGTCCATGAGCGATCCGGTTGACCGCTCCGGCTGCCCGTCGCCCGAGGCGCTCCTCGACGCACTGGAAGGTGCGACCCCGGACGAGGAGCGGGACGCCGTCGTCGAGCACCTTTCGCGCTGCCTGGCTTGCCGGAAGGACGCGTCGATCGCCCTTGCCCTGGTGGATGCCGCCCGGGGCATGTCCGGTGAGGGTGACGCGCTCCCCGGCCCGGACCCCCGGCGCACACCCCGAGGTGGTAGCGGGGGCGGTCTCGGAGCCTGGGCGCTCGCGGCCTCGGTGGTCCTCGTGCTAGGCGGCGGCGGCGTGCTGTGGTGGGGCGTATTGCCGGACCGTTCGCCCATGCGGGGGGACGGGGGGCGCTTCGCGGCGCCCGAGGTGACCTGTCCGTCGGCGGTCGAGGTCGAGGTCCGGTGGGAGCTGGCCGACGGGGCCCGAGACTACCGGGTGCAGCTCTTCCTGGAAGACGGGTCGAGCCTGGCCGAAGCGGTCCTGTCCGAGCCTCCGGCGCGTTTCGCGCTGGCCCTTCCGGAAGGGGTCGGCGTCGCCTCGGCCCGGGCCCTCGTGGAGACACGCCTCGCGGACGGAAGCGTCACAGCGTCGCGGCCGGCGATCCTCCCACCCGAATGCGGTGTCGGGGGGTAGCCGCCGCCGGAGTTCACCCCGAACCGATGCGGGTGTCCGGCGCACCCAGGAGCTGGAAGGCCGCCCACTCGGCGGGCGGTCGACCCGCCCGGATCTCCGCCCGCTTCATCCGCGCGAGGGCCTCGTCGACGGGGGCCCCGGCGGCGAGCTCCCGGTAGAAGGCGTCCATCTGACGGGCTGCGGCCCGGTCCGAGATCGCCCAGCCGGTGGCGACGACGCTCCGGCTTCCCGCCGACAGGAAGGCCCTGGCCGGACCCCGGAGCCCCTCGCCCCGGTCCTCGCGGCCGCCGGCGGTGGTGCAGGCCGAGAGCACCACGAGCTGGAAGGGGAGCCGCCGCGACTCGATGTCCACGAGCCGCATCTCGCCGGACGAGACGCCGGTGGGAGCCAGGAAGAGGGCGCTTCGTCCAGGGATCAGGGGATCCACGTGCGCGTGGGCCGCCACGTGGAGGACCGGGTGTCCCCGCTCCGCCGCGTCGAGAACCGCCGCAACCGTCGCCCGGCGACCGGAGATCCGCTCGGAGGCCGGAAGCCGGCGCGTGACCCGGCGGGCCTCCAGGTCGACCCTCCGGAGCCGAGGCAGCCGGGTCCCGTCGGCGAGGGGCACGGGCGCGCCCCAGGATACCGCCAGCGCACCACCCGCGACGCGAGGAGGCGGCTGCGAGCGGAGTTCCACCAGGATGGCGGGCGAGGGAACGCTGGTGACGGGGTAGTGTTCCACGAGCGCCTGCGGCTCGGCGGCGCCGACCATGAGGGCGTCGAAATGGACCGCGTGAAGCCCCTGGTCCGGCACCACCAGGAGCCGGCGGACCCCGGGGGGCAGGCTCCCGAGGGCCGGATCCAGCAGGATCCCCCCCAGTCGGCGGCGCAGCTCGACGGCGCCCTCTCCGGCCTCGACCAGCGCACGCATCCGGAGAATCGAGGGCTCGAGCTCGTCGATCGGGGGAAGGGGGTGCGCATCGATCCGGTCCTGGAGCACGACGAAGAGCGTCGTGCCCTCTCCCCCACGGCCGGTCACGTAGAGAAGGAGGGCCTCGTCGGTGTGGAGCGCCCCGGCCACCTCGGCGAGGGTGGCGCCCCGGCGGACATCGGCCACCTCCTCCTCCAGCACCTCCTCGGTGGCGAGCATGAGGCTCCGGAGCCGCTCTCCCTCGAGGTCGCGGGCCCGGAGCTCCGCAGCCATCTCGAAGGCCGTGGCCACCCGTCCCCCTTCGGCGAGCCGGCCGATGACCGTGGCCACGCCCAGGTCGGGGTCCACGAGGTCGGTGCTCCTCAGGTTCAGCGCCGCCTGCCTCAGGTCACGGTCGTAGACGAAGGTGCGAAGACGGTCCATCCAGTCGAGCCCCTCGCGCATCCATCGCTCGGCTTCGTCCAGGTTCCCGCGCCGGGCCTCGAGCTCGGCCCAGCGAACCGCCCAGGTCCACTGCGCGATCCAGGAGCCGCTTCCCGCGCCCCCCGCCGACGCCAGAACGGCGGCGGCCCGTTCGAGGTCGCCGACCTGGAGGAGTGCGCCCACCGCCGAAAGCCGGGGAATGGCGGACTGAACCAGGATCCGGCCGCCGTCGGTGGCGTCGAGGAGGGCATCGACCCCCTCGACGATCGCCGCCGTGTCGCCACGAACGCGGGCGATGCCGAGGCGGGAGGGCAGCGCCTCGCGTGGGGCGTTCGCGTCGCCCAGTACCACGAGGATCTCGATCGCCTCGTCGAGAAGCGTCTCGGCCTGGTCGGGGCGGCGGTCCAGGAGGGCCAGGTCGGCGGCGAGACGCCGGGCGTAGGCCATTCCGAACCGGTCCCCCGAGGCCTCCATCCGCTCCACGGCCGCCGCGAGCCCTGCGCGGGCCGCGGGAAGGTCTCCGAGGTCCGCGAAGAGCGCCGATCGGCCCTGGGTCGCCCACGCGGCGGCGGAGAGGTTTCCGGCTTCCGTCGCCAGCTCCAGGGCCCGATCGTACCACTCGAGGGCGTCCAGGTACCTGGCCTGTCCGTACAGGACGCCCGCGAGCCACTGGTGCGAGGCGGCGCGCCCGTAGGCGTCCCCGATGGCTTCCTGGGCATCGGACGCGTTCAGCAGGTAGTAGACGGCGCTGTCGCCGGTCAGGCGGGCGTTCCGTGCGAAGTGCTGGCCCGCGCCGAAGAGGCATCTCCCGATGACCTGGAGCGCAAGAGGTTCGTGGTCCTCCACGGGGAAGGGTTCGCGGGGGCGTACCTCGACGCCCAGGAACCCCAGCCCGTCGCGGAGTCGCTCGATGGCCCGCGGATCCTGGGCCACGGCGCGCAGGCTCCCCTCCACGCACGCCGTCTCCGCCAGCCGGATCCTGTGCGCAGGAGAAGCGAGCGCACGGGCCCCTTCCACGTGGACGAGGGCGGAATCGAGCCCTTCGAGCCGCATCCGGGTGAGACTCCGGGCGAGGTGTGCCGCGAAGCTCCACTCGTCTCGTCCCAGGGCCCCTGCCTCCTCGAGCGCCTGCAGGAAGACCGAGTCCGCCGCCGCCAGTCGCTCGGCACGCTGGAGCTCGCGACCCTGGGCCAGGAGGCGCTCCAGGCATTCGACGGCGAGCTCCGCGTCGTCGAGGAGATGGCAGGGCCCGGCGGGTGCGGAGGCGGCGCCTTCCCCGTCCGCCCGCGGCCCACCGGCCTCGGGGCCCCCGCCGGCCCGGGCGAGTCCGCCGGCGACCCCGACCACGACGAGGACCAGGGCCCCGACCAGGAAACGCCGTCGGCGCTGCGAGGGGGCGACGGTCGCCTCGCTTCGCATCTCCGGAATGAACACCGCGAGGAGAAGCGCCGCGACGGTCGCCGCGGCGGCCACCCACGCGCCCCCCGACCCCAGGACCCACGCGACCCCCGGGAGCGCGCAGAGAAGCGGGAGGAAGGGGGAGCGGGTGACACCGCCCGTGACTCCCACCGCGACCACCGCCACCGCGAGGTTCAGCGCAAGGGCCAGGGCCAGCGCGGCCCCGGCGGGAATGGCCGGCAGAAGCTCGCCGCCCACGAAGGGGCGCCACGCAGCTTCCAGCGGCTCCGAGAAGAAGAGGAGCCCGGTGGTGATCATGAGCAGGGGAAGGAGGAGGCGGGTCCATCCGGCCGCGCCCGGGGCTTCGGAGCCCTCCCCCACCGCGCCGACCCAGTACGCCGCCATCAGGAAGAACTGGGCGATCATCGGTGGCACCACCCGGGCCAGCTGGGTCGCATCCAGGAGCACGGTCGCTTCCAGGGCCGGGGCAAGGGCCGGAGCCAGGGTGGTGGCCAGGATCATGGGCATCGTCAGAGGATCGGCGCGAAGAGGTAGACGATTCGCGAGAGCACCCGCACGCGGAGGGGAAGGCCGGTCACGTCCTCCACCGAAAGCTCCTCCGATGCCCCGAAGTCCAGCTCGAAGTGCCGCGCAACCTCGCGAATCGGGCGATCGCCGAAGAAGAGGGCGGTGATCTCGAAGTTGAGGCGGAGCGAGCGGTTGTCGAGGTTCACGGTGCCGATGGCGGCGGCAGCGTGGTCGACGACGCTGGTCTTCTGGTGAAGGATCCCGTCGCGGTATCGGAAGATGCGGACCCCGACCCGCAGGAGCCCCTCGAGAAAGGCGATTCCCGCCAGGTCCAGGAGGCGGAGGTCGCCCCGCTTCGGCACCAGGATGCGCACGTCGACGCCCCGGAGCGCGGCCAGCTTCAGCGCCGACTGCACCGCGCTGTCGGGCACGAAGTAGGGGCTCGAGATCCAGACCCGCTCCCGGGCCGAG
>JBJHBX010000093.1:0-9082 GCA_050485725.1 Gemmatimonadales bacterium
CCGAACCGGCCCCCTCCACACCACTCGGGCTCCTGAACCCCAACCTGCCATGGGTGTAGCGATCCATGGGGCCGCCGCGGATGCGCCCGGCGTCCGGTGTCGGCCGCCAGCCGTGTGCCGGGACCTGTCTGCCGGAGAGAGAACGATGGCCGTTTGCGAGACCTGCGGGAACGATTACGAGAACGCCTTCACCGTGACCATGGAGGGCGCGACGCACACCTTCGACAGCTTCGAATGTGCCGTTCATGCCCTTGCGCCGGAATGTGACCACTGCGGGTGCCGCGTCATCGGGCACGGCGTGCACGCCGGGAACGACCAGGTCTTCTGCTGCGAGCACTGCGCCCAGGCAGCATGAACTCGGCGAGGTGATCCACCCCGCGCGCCGATCCCGGCCGCGGACGAAGATCGTCGCTTGCGCCTCCCGCGCCGGCCCTGACATGTTGACATTTTCTCGAAGCCTGGCGGAAGCGGGGGTGGCCCGCGTCTGAAAGGGAGCGTTCGATGTCAGAAGGAGGCGACCGGGGGTCGGATGATCTCCTGCCCGGCCAGTCCGCGCAGGATCGCGACCCTGCCGGGGAAGGCCGATCGGGGCCGGCCGGGGCGTCGTCCCCCCCCTGCGCATCCCCCGAGAGACGCCGGTTCCTTGCCGCGGTCACCCTTGGATCGGGTGCCCTCCTCGGCGGGGCGCTGATCGCGCCATGGACCGCCATGTTCCTGACCCCGCTCCGCACCGACCGCGAGGTGTGGAGGGGGATCGGTGCTCCGGAAGATTTCCCCGTCGGCTCGACCCGGCTCGTGACCTACCTCGATGCAGCCCCGCTCCCATGGGCGGGTTACGCTGCCCGAAGTGCCGCGTGGGTGCGAAGGGAGTCCCGGGACGCCTTCACCGCCTTCGCGGCGCACTGCACGCACGTGGGATGCGCCGTGCGCTGGGAGGAGGGTGCCAGGCTCTTCCTGTGTCCGTGTCATGGCGGCGCGTTTCACGCCGACGGAAGGGTGGCCGCCGGCCCTCCCCCCCGTCCCCTTGACCGGTACCCCATCCGCATACGGGAAGGTCGGGTCGAGATCCAGGCGCTCGGAATCCCGGACCCGTCCGAGTGAGACCGCGCCCGCGGCTGCCCCGGGGAGCAGACCAGGACCCTGACCGGGGCTCCGGACGCCCGGAGAGCCCAGGAGGACGAGCGGTGGAGAGAGATCCTTGAGGGCCGGCCTGGAACGCATCGCCCGCTGGATCCACGACCGCGCGCGCCTGGGCACCATTGTCCGGTTCGTGCGGAACCATCGGGTCCCCCGCGAGCTGGGCGAGGGCCGCCGCGGCTGGTTCTACGTCTTCGGGCAGGCCCTCGTCTTCCTCTTCCTCGCCCAGCTCGTGACCGGCACCGGGCTGGCCATGAAGTACATCCCGGCGCCGAGCCATGCGTGGGACAGCCTCCACTTCATCAACACGGAGGTGGCATGGGGAGCGCTCGTGCGCGGGCTGCACTACTTCGGGGCGTCCGCCATGGTCCTCCTGGTCTTCGTCCACATGGCCCGCGTGTTCCTGACCGGCTCCTACAAGTTCCCGCGGGAGATGACGTGGATCACGGGGGTCGTTCTGCTGCTCCTGACCCTCGCCATGGCCTTCACGGGGCAGCTGCTCCGGTGGGATCACCACGGCGTGGCCACGGTCGAGGTCCTCGCCACTTCCGTCGGACGCGTGCCCCTCCTCGGACCCCACCTGATGGAGCTGGTCCTCGCCGGAGACGCCGTCGGGGGTGCAACGCTCAGCCGGTTCTTCGGCCTTCACGTCATCGTGCTGCCCCTCCTGATGCTCGGGCTGATGGGGTTCCACGTCTACCTGGTCATCCAGAACGGGATCTCCGAGCCGCCCGTGCCCGGCCGCCCCGTGAACCCCGACACGTACAGGGAGGAGTACCGGGAGCAGAAGGAACGCACCGGCATCCCCTTCTTCCCGGACGTCGCCTGGCGCGAGACCGTCTTCGTGGTCCTGGTCTACTCGGTCGTGCTGGGACTCGCGCTGCTCCTCGGGCCGAAGGGACCGGGCCCACCCCCGGACCCGACGCTCGTCGAAGGCGTGCCGAAACCGGACTGGTACTTCCTCTGGTACTACACCCTCGTGTGGTACAAGCCACCCGCGCTCGACGCGCTCGTGCTGGTGTGGCTTCCGATCCTGGTCTTCCCGGCGCTCATGCTTCTCCCGCTGCTCTTCGGAAAGGGGGAGCGCGCACCGACCCGAAGGCCGTGGGCCGTGTTCGCGGTGGCCACCGCAGCCGTTCTCTGGGGAACCCTGACCGTGATCGGGCTGCGCCCGCACTGGATCCCCGACTTCGATACGGAGCCCGTGCCCGCCGAGCTCCTGGCCGATGCCCCGCCCGGGGTCGCGGACGGAGCCATGCTCTTCCACGAACGCGGATGCCAGTACTGCCACGTGGCGTTCGGCAGGGGTGGCGACTACGGGCCCGACCTGACGGATTCGCCCGCCCGGCTCTCGCAGGAGGAGATGGTGGTCCGGATCCTCATGGGCATCCGCGACATGCCGGCCTACCAGGGAATCCTGACCTCGGCCGAGGTGGACGCGATCATGGCCTACCTGCTCTGGGCGTCGGAGGCGGACCGCGGTGCGAAAGGGGGTGAACCGTGACGCGGGGCCGCCGAGCCGCGGCATGGGTGCTGGTGTTGTCGGGCACCGCGGCCTGCCATGGAGAACAGACCATCCTCGGGTCGGAGAGCGCGGCGCCTGCAGCCATCGAGTCGCTCTGGTGGGTTTCACTCGTGGGGACCGGGCTCCTCTCCCTGCTGGTGATGGCGGGGCTCGGTTGGGCCGTGGTTCGCGCCCGACGGGCCGCAGCCATGCTACCGGACGCGGGGTCCGCACCGGAGCCCGACCGGAAGCGGGAGGACGCGGCGATCCTGCTGTTCGGGGCGGGGCTGCCGGCCGTCTTCCTCCTCGGCTTTCTGGCGTTCTCGGTCCGCACGGGCGCCGAGGTCGCGCTCCCCCCTGACGACCCCGTCCTCACCGTCGAAGTCGTGGGGCACATGTTCTGGTGGGAGGTCCGCTACCCCGACCAGGGAATCGTGACCGCCAACGAGATCCGCATCCCCACGGGAGGACCGGTGGAGGTCCACGTCACCTCGGCCGACGTCATCCACAGCTTCTGGGTTCCCCAGCTCAGCCCCGGGAAGATCGACATGATCCCCGGCCGCACGAACCGGATCTGGATGCACGCCGAAACGCCGGGCCGGTATCGCGGCCAGTGCACCGAGTTCTGCGGCTTGCAGCACGCGTTAATGTCGCTGCTGGTGATCGCCGAGCCACCGGAGGACTTCCAGGCGTGGATGGATGCCCGCCAGGCCGTGGACGCGCGACCGGCGAACGCGGAGGAGGAGCGAGGCCTCGGGGTCTTCATGGCCTACGGCTGCGCGAGCTGCCACGTGATCGAAGGCGTGGTGGGTCCAGGGTTCCAGCGACCCGCCGGCCCGGAACTCACCGACATGGGTGCGCGCCTCACGCTGGGTGCCCTCACCCTCGATAATGACCCCGAGTCGCTCGCCGGCTGGATCATCGACCCGCATCGCCACAAACCAGGGGTCAGGATGCCGTCGCATCGGATGCCTGACGAGGACCTTTCCGCCCTCGTGACCTACCTCGCGAGGCTGGGTCGGTCAGCGAGGCCGGGGCGGTGAGCGAGGCCGGGGCGATGAACGACGCGGCGCTCCACGAGCGGCTCTCCCGGATCTGGGCACCGCCCCCGGGCATGCTGGGGTTCTTCACCGCCGTGAACCACCGGGTGGTGGGCCTCAGGTTCATGGTCACGGCCTTCGTCTTCTTCCTCTTTGCCGGGCTCCTCGCGGTGGCGGTCCGGCTCCAGCTCACCCTGCCCCTGCTCGGCGTGCTCTCGCCCGAGGCCTACAACCAGGCGTTCACGATGCACGGGTCGGTGATGATGTTCCTCTTCGCCATCCCGTTCCTGGAAGGGCTCGCGATCTACTTCGTCCCCCTGATGATCGGGGCGCGCGAGATGGCGTTCCCACGCCTGAACGCGTTCGGATACTGGATCTTCCTCTTCGCCGGGCTCTCGCTCTTCGTGGCCTGGCTCACTGGCTATGCGCCGGACGCGGGCTGGTACAACTATCCGCCTCTCACGAGCCGGGGGTTCAGCCCGGGCGCGAACATCGACTTCTGGGTCGTCCTGATCACCTTTCTCGAGGTTTCCGCCCTGGTCGCGGCGGTGGAAATCATCGTCACGATCCTGAAGCACCGCGCCCCCGGCCTGACCCTGGCCCGGCTGCCCGTCTTCGTATGGGCGGCGTTCATCACCGCGCTCATGATCGTCTTCGCGATGCCGGCCGTGGTGCTGGCGAGCTTCATGCTCGGGCTGGACCGCATCGTGGGCACCCACTTCTTCAACTTCGCCGCCGGGGGGGATCCCCTGCTCTGGCAGCACCTCTTCTGGTTCTTCGGGCACCCGGACGTCTACATCATGCTGCTGCCGGGGATCGGCGCGGTGTCCATGATCATTCCGGCCTTCGCGCGGAGGCCGCTCGCGGGCTACACGCTCGTGGTGGCGGGAATCATCATCATCGGTCTCCTGAGCTTCGGCGTCTGGGTCCACCACATGTACACGGTCGGGCTGTCGATGGTGGGGCTCAACTTCTTCGCCGCGGCAAGCATGCTCTTCGCCATTCCGAGCGCGATCCACATTCTCTCGTGGATCACGACCCTCTGGTTCGGACGCCTCGAGCCGCTTCGAACGCCCATGCTCTTCTCGCTGGCGTTCATCGTGCTCTTCATTCTCGGTGGCATCACGGGAATCATGATCGCCGCGGTGCCCCTGAACTGGCAGGTCCACGACACGTACTTCATCGTGGCCCACTTCCACTACACGATGGTGGGCGGGGTGGTGTTTCCCCTCTTCGCGGCCATCTACTACTGGTTCCCGAAGGTGAGCGGGCGCTTCCTCGACGAGCGCCTCGGTGTCTGGCACTTCTGGCTTTTCCTCGTGGGATTCAACGTCACCTTCCTGCTCATGCACGTGACCGGGCTCGAGGGGATGCCGCGGCGGGTCTACACCTACCTTCCGGGGCTTGGCTGGGACGGTCTGAACGCGCTTTCCACCGCCGGGGCCCTGATCATGGCGGCGGGGACCCTGGTCTTCCTGGTGAACCTGTTCGTGAGCTGGCGAGAGGGAAGGCCTGTCGGCGACGACGCCTGGGGTGCCGCGACGCTCGAGTGGTCCATGTCTTCCCCCCCTCCGAACTACAACTTCCTGAACATCCCGTTCACGCCCAGCCCGTCGGTCGCAAAGGACCCGGCGTCGGACGCCCGCGCCCCGGACTGGCAGCGTGAACTGGCGGAGGCCCGGACCGGACTGCGCGAGAACCCTGTCACCTCCATCGTCGAGGCGAAACTGGAGGGCAAGGTGGAGCTCCCGATGCCCTCGCCCTGGCCTTTCTGGACCGCCATGGCGCTTTCCCTGGCCTTCCTGGGCGTGATCTGGTACCCGTGGCTCATGCCCCTGGGTCTGGGGCTCGCCTTCGTCTGCATCGTGGGATGGCACGCGCCCCCTCGCGCCCTGGATCCGGAGGCGAGCCCGGGGAACGGCGGACCGGGACCCGACCCGGCTTCGCGCGGCACCGCGGGGCGCGACGCGCTCTCCGCCAGCCACGCCGGGCTCCGATCCCCCATCCTGTGGGGCGTCATTTTCCTGGTCCTCATCGAACTGACGGTCCTTGTGCTTTTCGTGGCGAGCATGCTCTACCTCCAGCTCGGGGCTGACACATGGCCCCCCGCCGGCGTCGGAGACACGCAGACCGGCCTCGCCGCCACCGGCCAGCTCCTCCTCCTCGCGAGCGCGATTCCGGCATGGCTCGGGCTGAGGGCGCTCTCGATGAACCGCACCCGGCGCTATCTCGTTGGGCTCGCCACCGGTCTCGTGCTCGCCGCGGGCTACCCCGCGCTCAAGTTCGTGGAGTACGGCGCACTGGACTTCCGGTGGGATTCGCACGCGTATGGCTCGGTGCAGTGGGCCATGTCGGGTTACTCGCTCTTCCACGTGCTCGTGCTGATCCTGGCCGGCGGCGTGTTCTGGGTCCGGGGCCTGAGGGGGCACGCGCACGCAGGCAGGGTGGCTGGAGCACAGGCGCTGATGGTGTACTGGGCGTTCGCGGCGCTGGGCTCACTTTTCTTCCTGGGGGTCCAGTACCCCGATCTTCTTCCCTGGAGATGAACCCCGGATGGCATCGCCGGCCCCTCGCCCTGCCCCCGCCCAATCCTCGATCCCATCGCGGGAGAACCGCGGGGGGTGGACCGGTGTGCTGCTGGCCTTCGGTGTCTTCGGCGGAGGCACCGCCTGGGTCCTTCACCTGGGGCTCAGCTACGCCTCCGTCCCCTGGGTCTGTGCAGAGGGTGCCACCTGGGTTCTCCACCTGTTGACGACGGTGACCGTCCTCCTCTCGGCGGCGGCGACAGGGGCATCGATCGCGGTCTGGAGACGACCCCCCTCGACGGGCGGCGCGAGGCCGGCCGACGAGGGGGAGGCCGGGGTCCCCGCCGCGGACGTGACGGCGCTGGCCAGGACATCGGATCGGACCACCCGGTTCCTGGCCCTGGCCGGCATGATCCTGAGCGGGTTCTTCCTCGTTCTGATTCTCGCCGAGGGAATGCCCCTCCTGCTGCTCGAGAACCCCTGCGCCTACGTTCCCACCCTGGACGGGCCGATCGTCTGACCCTGCGCCGGGTAAACCGCGCGGTCCACGCGCCGACCCCGGTGACCCCCGCGACGTGGGGTGCGGCCTTCCCCGATCCGAATCCGGAACGCCCGGCGAGGGCAGGGGTTGGGATCAGGCAGGTGGGCTTCACCGGTGGCTGCCGCCGGCCTGGCGCGGGCGCACGAAGGTGAGGGCCCATTCGGTCGCACGGCTCTGAATCGAGGAGGACACCAGGATGCGGATTCCACGGAAGGGGTTCCGGGACGGCCCGACTTGAGGTACGGACCCCTGCGGGCCCTCCTCTGGGCCGTGGCCTTCCTGGCAGCCGCCCTTGGTCCGATGATCGTCGCCTACATCGGTCCGGCGGCCCCGAGGGAGTTCTGGATCGAGGTCGGAGTGGGGCTCGGGTTCGTGGGTTTCGGGATGCTCCTTCTCCAGTTCGTCCTGACCGGCCGCCATCGGTGGGTGGCCGCTTCGTTCGGGCAGGATTCGGTCCTCCAGTTCCACAAGGAAGCCGGGCTCATTGCCGTGGGGTTCATGCTGGCGCACCCGGCGCTCCTGGTCGCGGTGGACCCCCGGTATGCCGAGTACCTGGACCCTCGTGTCGACCTGCTTCGTGCCCTCGCCCTTTCGGCCGTGGTCGGCGTGATCCTCCTTCTCGTTGCCACCAGCGTGTGGCGCCTGGCCTTTCGACTCAGCTACGAGTGGTGGCGGCTGGTCCACGGAGCCCTGAGCGTCTTCATCGTGTTCGTGGCGACCACTCACATTCTGCAGGTAGGCCACTTCGTGGCCGATCCGTGGCAACGCGCCGGCTTCATCGCCATGGGCATCGGGGCGGTGGCACTCGTCGCCGAGTCCCGGCTCTTCCGGCCATGGAGGGCCAGGAAGCGACCCTACGTGGTCGAACGGGTCACCGAGGAACGGGGCGAGGCGTGGACCCTCCGGCTTCGACCGGAAGGGCACGCCGGACTCCGGTTCCGACCGGGTCAGTTCGCGTGGATCACCCTGGGCCCGACGCCCTTTTCGCTTCAGCAGCACCCCTACTCCTTCGCATCGAGCGCCGACGCGGCAGCCCGTCACCTCGACTTCACGATCAAGGCGGAAGGAGACTTTTCGCACTCCGTCGGGGGCGTCGAACCGGGAATGCGGGCCTTCCTCGAGGGTCCGTTCGGCTACTTCCTCCCGGACCCGGCCCCCGGTGTGGGTTGCGTCATGATCGCCGGTGGCGTCGGGATCACGCCCTTCATCAGCATGCTCCGGACCTTCGCGGACCGGCGCGAATCGAGAAGGTGCCTCCTGGTCTATGCCAACCAGTCGCTCGACCAGGTCATTCTCCACGACGAACTCGAGAGGCTCCGGAAACGGCTCGAACTGGAGGTGGTCCACGTGCTCGAAGAACCTCCCGACGACTGGGAGGGAGAGACCGGGCTCGTGGACGGGGACCTTCTCGAGCGCCACCTGCCTGAAGATGTCCGTGACCGTGACTTCTTCATCTGCGGCCCGAAACCCATGATGGATCAGGTCGAGCGCCTCCTGCTCGACCTGGGAGTCCCCCGGGCCCGGATCTTCTCCGAGCGCTTCGACATGGTCTGACGGCGTGCCACCCCCTCCCACTGCACCACTGAGGACATCGGATGCTGCACCGAATCGTACGCAGGGCCGCCGACACCATGGGAATCATCCTGCTCGCGGTGGTCCTCGTCGTCAGCTGGATCCGCTCATGATCGACGTACGAGGCCGCGGCAGAGGGGCGTCCGCCAGCCTCGGCGGCAGGCACGGGCGCACGCCAGAGACTGGAACCCATCGGGTATATTCGGGTACCATGTCCATGCGACAATTTTCACATTGGGGCAACAACGTTGCACCGTGTGTGAACATGTTCTGTCCTACACTTGCGGCACTTGTGAACATGTACACCCGAACGACCAAGGATCGAGAGCCATGATCACTGCCGACGACCATCAGTTCGCGCCCGACTCCGATTCACTTTCCTTTCCGGACGACACCGTGGTCGCCATCGTCGACGAACCGAAGAGTACCTTTTCAGCCGTTGACGAGCTGGTGGCCTCGGGGGTCCCGAAGGACACGATCCAGGTCATGTGCTGTGAGCCCGGTGCGCGTCGGCTCGACCCATCCGGGGAACGGCACGGAACGCTCGGGAAGCTCCATCGGGTCATCCAGCACTTCGGCGACAAGGAGGTCGCCCACGTGAAGCGGCAGGCCTCCGAGCTCGAAGCCGGAAAGTTCCTCATCGCGGCCGGTGCCTCCGACGACACCGAGGCGGAACGCGTAGCGGGGATCCTGGCGGCGCACGGGGGGCACTTCATCAACCACTACACCGGCATGGCGGTCCGGACGATCCGTCCCTGACGGA
>JBJHBX010000094.1:0-8932 GCA_050485725.1 Gemmatimonadales bacterium
CCGCGCGGATCACGCCTGAGGCGCCCAGAACGACGGTGACCGCGGTCACGAGGAGCATCAGGGTGTTGGAGATCGGGCCGTTCACGGCTTCATCCCCGAGGTGTCGCCGGTCGTTCACGGCAAGGAGCAGGAAGATCGCGGCGAAGGGGAGAAGCACCCCGTTCAGCGCCTGCGCCAGGATGATGGCGGGAACGGGCCGGACGCCGGCGAGCCCGAACCCCACCCCCACCAGGAGCACACCTCCCCAGACCGCGCGGTAGCGCCATCCCCGCACCGTCCAGCGCTCCCGGCCGTCCTCGAAGAGCCCCCGGGCGGTGATGGCGGCGGCGAGCGGGGCGGTCGTCGCCGACGAGAAGCCCGCGGCGAAGAGCCCCAGGGCGAGAAGGTGGCCGGCCCGGGGCCCCGGGCGAAGCTCGAGCGCGGCCGCGAGCCCCTCGAAGGTGAAGGGACCCTCCACCGCGGTGCCCACGACCAGCACCCCCATCGAGACCACGCCGCCGAGGAGGACCGCCACTCCCAGGCCGAATCGCATTTCCCCGAGCTCCCGCCCCTCCGCGAGCCCCGAGCCGAGGAAGAGGTTGTAGGGGACCACCGTGGTGCCGACGAGGGCCAGCACGAGAAGGGCCGATCCGGGGGGCATCGAGGGAAGCGCCGCCGCACGCAGGAGTTCGCCGGCATCGGGGCGGAGCTGGAAGGCGGTGACGAGGAAGGCGATGCCCATGGCCGCGACCGTGAGGCTCAGCACGTGGGCCACGGTCTTCGGTGTGCCGAGCCAGAGGAGGGAGCCTGCCACGGCGCCGATGGCCAGGGTGGCGAGCGGGGGCGCCACCGTGAAGCCCAGCCCCACCCCGGCGACGGCGCCGAGGATGTTTCCCGCCTGGTAGGCCGCGTTCCCCACCACCACGGCGCCGATCACCAGGAGAAGCACGAGAAGGCTCGATCGCCGGTCTCCGGACTGCCTTCGAATGGCCTGGGCCAGGTTCCGGCCCGAGACGATGGTCAGCCGGGCGGCGGCTTCGAGGAGGACCAGGGTGGCGAGCACGGAGAAGCCGAGGGCCCAGAGGAGCGCGTACCCGTGCGCCGCACCTGCCGACGCGGCCGTGGTCACGGTGCCCGGACCGATGAACGCGGCGGCCACGATCGACCAGAAGAGGACCGACAGGACCCGCTTCATCCCGTCTTCGCCCGGGCCCCGTCACCCCCGGGCGGCCCCCATCCGCCGCCACCGGGCGTTTCCAGGACCAGTCGATCGCCGGGTCCCACCTCGCAGCCGTCAACGGGCGCAAGGGCGCGCTCGCTCCCGTCGGCCCGGATCACCCGCTGCCTTCCGGGTGCGCCGGGAGCCCCGCCTGCCGCGCCATGGGGACGCTCCACCCGGTGCTGTCCGAGCACCGAAAGCGAGAGGGGCTCCAGGAACTCGATCTCGCGCACGACGCCATCGCCGCCCCGCCGGAGGCCCTCCCCCCCGGAGCCGCGCCGCAGCTGGAATCGGTGCAGTCGGACCGGGTAGCGGTGCTCCAGCACCTCGACGTCGGTGATGCGGGTGTTCGTCATGTGGACCTGGACCCCGCTGGCGCCCGGGAAGTCCGGGCCCGCGCCGGCGCCACCTCCCACCGTCTCGTAGTAGGCACGCGTCGGATCGCCGAAGAGTACGTTGTTCATCGTCCCCTGGCTTCCGGCCACCCGTTCGAAGGGCTTGAGAAGGGTGTCGACCAGGCGCTGGCTCGTCTCGGTGTTCCCCCCGACCACCGCCGGGCAGCGGCGCGGGTCGGCGGGGAATGGGGGCGAAAGGATCCCCTCCGGAAGGACAAGTCGCACCGGGTCCATGAGCCCTTCGTTCAGGGGAAGGGGCTCGTCGGCGAGGAGGCGGAGCAGGTAGAGGACCGCGCTCCGGACGATGGCAGGGGTGGCGTTCAGGTTTCCGGGATGTACCCCGCCCGAGCCGGTGAAGTCCACGACGGCCTCTTCACCCCGGATCCGGATCGCCACCTGGAGCCGGGTCCCGTCGTCCAGGTGCTCCAGGGCGCGGAGCTCGCCGTCGGGGAGGGACCGAAGTACGTGGCGCAGCCGGGATGCGGCGCGGGACCGGAGGGCGTCCATGTGCCGGACGAGCGCGGCGGATCCCCCGGCCGGCCCGGCGAGCGCCTGGAGGAGCCCTGCTCCCCGGTGGTTCGCGGCCACCTGGGCCGCCAGGTCCACCAGGTTCTCGTCGACGGCGCGTGACGGGTATGGAGGCGCCTCGAGGAGCACCCGGATCGCCTCCCAGTCCGCGATTCCCCCGCGGACCAGGTACCGGGGCGGGATCACGACGCCTTCCTCGGCGAGCGTGCGGGCATCGGGAGGCATGGAGCCCGGGCGTGTGCCTCCCAGCTCGGCGTGATGCGCCCGGCTCGCCACGTATCCGAGGAGGGGTCCGTGCGACCGGCTGCCCCCGGTGGCTCTCCGTGCGACGTCGTCACCGCCCCCATCGAGCGCGTACACCGGCGTGACCACGGTCACGTCGGGGAGGTGCGAGCCCCCGAAGGCCGGGTGATTCGTCACCGCGACGTCGCCGGGGCCAAGCTCGAGCGTCTCGGCCACCCGCCGGACACAGAGCCCGAGGGCCCCAAGGTGGACGGGAATGTGCGGGGCGTTCGCCACGAGGCGCCCCGAGGGGTCGAGGAGTGCGCAGGAGAAGTCGAGTCGCTCCCGGATGTTGACCGAGATCGAGGTCCGCCGGAGCTGCTCGCCCATCTCCTCGACCAGCGCCATGAAGCGCTGCACGTGGAGCTCCTCGTCCACCGCCCGTGACCGCGCCGCACGGGTGGGCTCGGCGGTGGACGCCCCGCCGGCATCCTCGAGTACCAGGGTCCCGCTCCCGTCGACGCGTCCCGTCCAGCCCGGAAGCACGAGCGTGCCGGTGAACCGGTCGAGGACCAGGGCGGGGCCGCGGAGACCGGCCCCGGGTTCCAGCTCGGCTCGCTCGAACCGATCGAGCGCCTGCCAACCCCCATCGACCCAGCTGCGGGTCTGGCCGCGGGGCAGGGCGTCCGACGCGACCGCTGCGGGCGTCTCCGGAACCGGGATCCCCCGGGCGGCCGCGCGGACGCGGAGCGAAGCCACTTCGACATCGCGGGTCGAGGCGACGTGACCGTAGACCGAGCGGTACGCGGCCTCGAAGGCGCGGCGAAGGGCAGGCCCGTCGGCGCCCTCGGTCCACGGTACCTCGAGGGTGGATTCCTGGCCGGCATACCTGAGAAGAAGCATCCTTTCAGATATCTCAACATCCTCTCGAGCATGACCTTCCGACACCACCCCATCCACCGCATCCTCCACGAGTTCCCCGAAGGCTGAAGCGAGCCCCCCCGCTGCGTCGCCAAGGGGTCGGAGCACCTCCCGGTGCCGGAATCGCTCCACCACCGCGTGATCGAGCCCCACGGCGCTCAGGATCCCGGCATCCGCAGGGACCAGGACCCTCCGCATCCCCAGGCGGCGCGCCACCGAGCAGGCGTGCTGGGGCCCGGCCCCGCCGAAGGCCACGAGGGCGTGCCCCGCCGGATCGTAGCCCTTCCGGACCGAAATCTTCCGGATCGCGTCGGCCATGCGCTCATCGGCGAGCTCGAGGAATCCCTCGAGAAGCGCCTCGAGCGGGACCGATTCCCCGGTGTCCCGCTCCAGCGCCTCCGCCAGGGCCAGGGCCCGTTCCCTCGCGGGTTCCGGGCTCACCGGAATGCCGAAGCGGTCCGGATCGACGCGTCCCAGGAGGAGGTTCACGTCGGTCAGGGTCAGGGGCCCCCCTGCGCCGTAGCAGGCGGGACCGGGGTTGGCGCCGGCACTCTCGGGGCCCACCGACAGCCCGCCCGGCCCGAAGGCGCAGATCGATCCTCCCCCCGCCGCCACCGTCTCGATGGCTAGTGCCGGAGCCCGGAGCCGCGCATCGCCGACCCGGTGCTCGGCCTGGTACACGGATCGCGATCCCTGGCGCGATACGTCGGTGCTCGTGCCCCCCATGTCGAAGGCGATGATCCCGGGAAAGCCCGATGCGGCACCCACCCTGGCCGCGCCGATGACCCCGCCGGCCGGTCCGGAGAGGAGGGTGTCCCTGGCGCCGACCCGGTCCCCGCGCACCAGTCCCCCGGCGCTGGTCATCACGTGCACCCTGCCGGGGGGCAGGTCCCGCCCGACCTCCTCGACGAAGCGCCGGACCACCGGGCCCAGGTACCCCTCCACCGCGGTGGTCTCGGCCCGCCGCAGCAGGTTCTGGAACGGCGCCACCTCGGACGAGATGGCCACCTGCGCGAAGCCCGCCTCCACCAGGAGCTCTGCGAGCGCCCTTTCGTGTACCTGGTTCCTCCATGCGTGCACCAGCACGACCGCGGCCGAGGTCACGCCTTCCGCCACGAGCGCCCGGGCCCGGGCCCGAAGCCCGTCGGCCGGGGGGCCCTCGAGGGCGAGTGGCCGGAGCACGGTTCCATCGGCGGCGATCCGTTCCGGTACTTCGACCACCGCCTCGGGAAGGGGGCTCGGCTTCCGGATCTCGAGGGCGAAAAGCTCGGGGCGCTGCTGGTCGCCGATCTCGAGCACGTCGCCGAACCCCTCGGTCACGAAGAGGGCGAGGCGGGCGCCCCGTCTCTCGAGGAGCGCGTTGGTCCCGCGGGTGGTGGCCAGCCGAAGCGAAAGGGGGGGAAGCGGGCGACCTGGCTGGGTTCCGGTCACGAGCCTCGCGGCCAGGAGGGGCGCCGGCTCGCTGGACCGCAGTTCGAGGGTCACCCCCGGGCGAAGCGGGCCGGCCCCCGCGACCTCGCCTCGACCCTTCGCGACCAGGGTGCTCCATGAAGCGCCGGAATCGCGGGCGGGGTCGGGCGGCAGGTAGTCCGTGACCCTGCCCACCGCGGCGCCGGCTCCCTCCAGGTGCACCTCCATCCCCACCGGGAATCCGGGGGGCGCCCCCCACCCCTCCTCGACCAGGAGCTGCCATGCATCGCCGCGCCGGATCACCCTGCGCACGGTTCCCCTGAGGGCGCTCGTCGACAGCACCTTGGCCCGGCGGATGCGACCCTCCGGATCGCGGGCCATGCAGTCGGTGAAGGTTCCCCCGGTGTCCACCCGGACTTCCCAGCTACGGGGCACGCGCCTCCTCCTTGGGGGTGCGAGGGCTCTGGCAGGCCGCTCAGGAAGCGCGGAACGTAGGGGGCGGGCTGGACTCTTGCCACCCCGGGTGCCCCGTCCGTAGTGTGCTGTCGGGCGTGCTTCCGAGCGCCGGCACTCCCGCCGCATCCAGGCCTCCGCATCCCGCGATCCCGGCATGGACGACACTCACTGGGACTGGATCATCGTCGGCTCCGGTTTCGGAGGGAGCGTGTCCGCCCTCCGGCTTGCCGAGAAGGGGTACCGGGTGCTCGTGCTGGAGCGGGGCGACCGCTTCTCGCCCGGGGACTTCCCCCGAACGAACTGGAACCTGCGCCGCTGGCTCTGGGCGCCGCGCCTCGGGCTCCGCGGCATCTTCCGCATGAGCTTCCTGGACCACGTCACCGTGCTGCACGGGGTCGGGGTGGGCGGCGGGTCACTGGTCTACGCGAACACGCTGGCGGGCCCTCCCGACGACTTCTTCCGCGCCCCCTCGTGGGGTCATCTGGCCGACTGGCGTGCGGAGCTTGCGCCCCACTTCGCGACCGCCCTGCGCATGCTGGGGGCCGCCACGAACCCCCGCACGACCCGCGCCGACCGGGTGCTCGCCGAGCTTGCGCGGGAATCGGGGCTCGGGGAAGGGGTTCGGCCGGCCCGCGTCGGCGTGCATTTCGGGACCCCTGGGGTGACGGTGCCCGATCCGTATTTCGGAGGACGTGGCCCCGAGCGCACCGGTTGCACGCACTGCGGCGCCTGCATGACCGGCTGCCGCGTGGGCGCCAAGAACACCCTCGACCGGAACTACCTGCACCTGGCCGAGGGGCTCGGCGCCCGGGTGGAGGCGGCCACCGAGGTCACGGCGGTACGGCCCCTCGACGGGGCGGGGGGCGCAACGGGGTACCGGATCGAGACTCGCGGCACCCGCCCCGGCCGACGCGGCGCCACCGGCATGCACACGGCGCGGCAGGTGATCTTCGCCGGGGGGGTCATGGGGACCGTGCCCCTCCTCCTGTCCCTCCGCGACGACCCCCGCGGCCTTCCCCGCCTTTCGAGCCAGGTCGGACGCGGCGTGCGCACGAACAGCGAGTCGCTGATCGGGATCGTGACCCCGGACCATGACGACCTTGCCGAGGGGGTGGCGATCACCTCGCTCCTTCGCACCGGTCCCGACGGGCACCTGGAGCCGGTGCGCTACGGTCCCGGATCGGGGTTCTTCCGCCTCCTCCTTCTCCCCCACGCGCCGGGGGGGAGCGCGCCGGCCCGCCTGCGGGGGGCATTCCTCGCGGTGCTGCGCAGGCCCTGGAGCTGGATCCGGGCCCTCACGGTCCGCGACTTCGCCCGGCACTCCCTGGTCCTTCTGCAGATGCGAACGCTCGAGGAAACCCTCGCGCTCCGGCGGGGTCGCTCGCCGCGAGCCCGGCTTCGGGGCGGGGTCGTGAGCGTCCTCGAGGGTGCCGGTCCTCCCCCTGCCGCCCATTTCCCCGAGGCCACCGCGTGGGCCCGGAGGGTGGCGGAGCGGCTGGGCGGTGTGCCGGTGAGCCTCCTTACCGAGACCCTTCGGGGCGTGCCCTCAACGGCCCACATCCTCGGAGGGGCGTGCATGGGGGCCGGGCCGGACGAGGGCGTCGTCGACCGCGATCACCGCGTCTTCGGCTACCGTGGCCTCTACGTGATCGACGGTTCGGCCGTCTCGGCGAACCCGGGGGTGAACCCGTCGCTGACGATCACCGCACTGGCGGAGCGGGCGCTGGCCGGGATCCCGCAGGCGGGGACGGGCGAAGCGAGCGGTGACGGCAGCGCGTCATCGCCGTCTGTGCCACGCTAACGGCCGAGCTCCCGCTCGATCGCCTCGAGCTGTCCCTGGATCCGGCGGGCGTTGTCGGGGCCCGTGCGGATCAGGGCCTTGGCCGCGCCCCGACGGCCTTCGAGCTCAGGGTCGGCGAAGGCCCAGACCGCCTCGTCCGGGACCACCTCGATCGGACCGGACGGGAGTCGGACCGCGCGGAGGTTCCCGATGGCCAGCCTGAGCGCCTCGTCGAAGTCGCCCGGGGAGCCGAGTTCCGCCCACGCCTCGTCCACGAGCGGGCGCATCTGTCGGAAGAGGCGCACCGTGCCCTCCGGATCCAGTGATGCGAAGGTGGCCGCCATCGCGTCGTACCTTCGGTAGCTCGCCGGGTCGATCACCGTGCGCCCACCCTGCTGGCGGACTGCGAAAGGCGTCTCGGGGCGGAGGTGGGGGAGGTGCTCGCCGGGGTAGAAGCCGCCGGCCAGCTCGGCGACGACGCGCACGAAGCGCTGGACGAGCCGGTCCGGAACGAGGAAACGGGCGAGTTCCGGGTGCGACGACAGGGTGGCCACCATCCGGCGAACGAACTCGTCGCTCGTCCCCAGCTCGGGGAGGTCCAGCGGGGGCGGTGGGGGCCGGTCCCCGGGAGCCGCGGCGGTGGTGTCGGCGGAATCGAAGGGGGAGGGGGCCCACTCGCCCGATTCCTCGGCGGAGCGGGTGAACCACCAGGCCGCCGCGGCGACCACGGCCAGCACGACGATGAAACCGCCGGCGATCGGAACGATCGACGGGCCGGACGCGTGGGTGTTTCGACGGCGATAGGCCACGGGCAGACGTCTCCTGGCGACCCGGTCCGGGGTCGATGGGCCGGGGCAACGGAACGGGGAACGGAGCGGAAATGGCCCGTTCTATAGTCCTGCGCCGGGGGGGCGGTTCCCTGGACCTTCCGAACGACCGGTCAGCGATCCAGGGGGTAGAAGCGCCACGACGCCTCGAAGTCACGGGGCGGTGGCTCACCCAGGACCGAGGCGCGCACCATCTCGATGGGCATGCGGCCGCTCTTCAGGACGTGGTCGTGGAAGTCCCGGTTCGACATGCGCCCCGATTCCACGATCTCGCGGTGGAGCTGCCGGAGCTGCAGCCCGCCCAGCAGGTAACCGGCCTGGTAGAGGGGCGAGTACTGGCCCGTGAACGAACGCCGCACCTCGGCCTCGGAGGCCGCCCGCTCGAACCCGACCCGGGTGACCAGGAGCTCCACGGCCTCCTCGGGTGTCATCTGCTCCAGGTGGAACGCGAGGGAGAAGAGGATCCGTGCGGCCCGATGGTTCCGCCACACCAGCATCCCGATGCGATCCTCGGGGCTTCGCGGAAAGTCCAGGTCCCAGAGGAGGAGCTCCCAGTAGAGCGCCCATCCCTCGCCCCAGAAGGGGGTCGAGAAGAGGCTCCGGTGGGTGCTGTAGCGCTGCGTCATGAACCCCTGCAGGTGATGCCCCGGGATCAGCTCGTGGTGCACGACCGCCCGCGAGAAGTGCTCGTTGTTCGAACGCAGGCTCATGAGCTTCTCCTCGTGCGACATCGCGTCGGTGGGGAAGGCCACCTGCACCGTCTCGCCGCCCAGGAAGAAGGGGGCGATCCGCTGGCGCGCCGGCGACAGCATCTCCATGCGCCAGACCTCCTTCGCCAGCGGCGGGATCGTCACCAGGTCGCGTTCCTCGAGGAAGGCCTCGGCCTCGCGCGCCAGCTCGGTCACCAGGTGAATCTGCTGGCCGGGCTCCACGTGGAGCGACTTCACGTGCTCGAGGGCCGCGTGCCAGTCGTCGCCATACCCGAGTTCCCTGGACGCGGCACGGAGCTCCGCCTCCCCCCACGCCAGCTCCCGCTCGGCGAGCTCCATCAGCTCTTCCGGGGTGTAGGCGATCATCTCGTTCCAGAGGTCGAGCACCAGCGCGTCGCGGCCCATCGGGTCGCCCACGGTCGGCTCCGGCTGGTTCGGGCGGAACCCGGCACCCTCCTGGCGAAGCAGCGTCGAGAGCTCTCCGG
>JBJHBX010000095.1:0-8872 GCA_050485725.1 Gemmatimonadales bacterium
CTCCCAGGCCGTCAGGAACTCCCCCCTGATGCCGGGGTTCGAGACAACGACCGCGGTGACCGCGGCCACCACGAGCAGGACGGGGAGCAGGGTCAGCAGGACCGGCCCGGCACGCGAACCTTCGTCACGGGACGCGACCGGCGCCACCGGACCCTCCGCACTCCCATCCCGCTCCTCGCCCGGTGGGCCCATGACCTCCTCGTCGTCTCTCCGTCTCCGGCACCGGCGCGCGATTCCGGGACTCGTCCTCGTGTCGCTCGCCGCGGCCTGCGTCTCGCCGGGGATCGGCGAATCCGACCCCTTCGCCCGGGGGGGCGGTGGCCAGCCTGTCGAGACCGCCTCGTCTCCGGGGGGCGACTCGATCCGGCTGAGCGGTACCGTGTCGACCACCGAAGCCGACGGCGAGGCCCTCGCCGGCGTGCTCGTGACCCTCGTTACCCCCGGCGGTTCCGAAAGGGCAGCCGCCCGCTCCGACAGCGCGGGCGGCTTCGACCTGGGCGTCGTGGCGGCGGGGGCGTACTCGGCCCGGGCCCGCGCGCCGGGGCACGCGCCGCTCGAGACCCGGGTCGAGGTCCGTGGGCTTCCCCCGGTGCGGCTGGTGATCCTGCTGGCGCCAGACGGCGATCCCGATGCCCGCTCCTCGGCCGAGATCCTGGCACGTCGCGATCCCCTCGAGGTGGTGGGGTTCCACGAGCGCCGTGCCCGGGAGTCCGGGAGCTTCCTGGCCGGAGACGAGGTCCACCGCCGCTCCGCTCCCTACCCCTCCGAGCTCGTCGTCTCGTTTCCGGGCTTCCGCCTGGCTCCCCTGGGCCGCGGGGTCGCCGTGGTCGGGAGGCGGGGCTGCCCCCCGAACCTCTTCATCGACGGCATGCACGTGGGGGACACGCGCCAGCTCGACCTGCTCGTCTCGATGGCCAGCGTTGCCGCGATCGAGGCCTATCCCGGCAGCACGCCACCGGCGGAATTTGCCGGACTCGGCTCCGGGTGCGGCGCCGTCGTGATCTGGACGCCGCGGGGCGGCTGAGGCGCCGGGAGCCCCCGCTCAGTCGAGGGGAAAGAGGAAGTCGACCCGCGTGACCCGATCCGACGTCATCGTCAGCACGACGATGCGGGGCGGCCCCTCGCATCGGCCGCAGCGGTACTCGAGCTCGTCGTCGGCCGCCACATCCGGAGAGCCCAGGAGACGGCGCAGCTCGGGCTCAGGCGCACCCAGCCCCACCTCTGGAAAGGTCAGGTACCGGTTGTCGCGCACCGAAGCTCTCGAGAGGAGCCTGCGGCCGTCGGCGGTCCGGTAGATCTCGATCTCGAGCTCGTCGTAGCGCCAGGTGAGGACGCTGTCGGTCACCACCGGATCGTGCTGGTTCGGCACCGCCCGGGCCGAGACCTCGCGGGGTGCCCCCAGCTGGGTCCGGATCTCCGGGCCGGTGCGTCCGGCCACGCGCAGGCCACGCTCCACGAAGATGTCCCGGCGGGCCTCCTCGTCGAAGGCGCGGTCCTCGAGGAGGCGGGCGTTCGGGTTCGGGCGGCGCGGCTCCTCGGGTCCGCGGGCGGCGCAGGCCGCCGTGCCCCCGAGGAGCGCCAGGATCGCGAGAGCGATCAGGATCCGCCGGTTCACCGATAGTTCCCGAACTGGAGTTCGACGCCGTAGTCCCCCTTCCGCAGGAAACCGATGACCTCCTGCAGCATGTCGCGATCCGGGCTCGTGACGCGGAGTTCGTCGCCCTGGATCTGGATCTGGACCTTCTTCAGCTTCAGCTCCTTGACCTCCTTCACGATCCGCTTCGCCGTGTCCGAGGGAATGCCCTGGCGAAGCGTGACCCGCTGCCTGGCACGGCCGAGGGACCCGGTCTCGGGCTCGGAGGCGTCCAGGTTCCGGAGGGGTACACCCCGCTTCGCGAGCTTCGCCACCAGCACCTCGTGGAGTGCCTTCAGGCGGTACTCGTCGTCGGCCTCGAGGGCCACCGCCCCCGCATCGCGCTCGAACTCGAGGGTGCAGTCGACGCCCTTGAAGTCGTAGCGCTGCGCGACCTCCTTCCGGGCCTGGTTGACCGCGTTGTCCACCTCCTGCAGGTCCACGCCGGTGGAAACGTCGAAAGAGTGATTCTGCGCCATTCGGATCGGGAGTGTGGAGAGACGGAGAGGTGGTGATGCGGGGCTCAAGGTAACCTGACCCCCCGCCCGCGTCATCGTTCCCGGGGGGTCAACCCGCGCTCGGCAGCCCCACCGAGACACCGACGCGCCAGAGCAGGAGGTCGGCCTCGGAGCGCCGCACGTTGAACTCCAGCGAGCCGTCGGGGCGCTCCGAGATGTCGCCCTCGGTCAGGTACTCCCGGCGCCCGTTCTGCATCCACCTGAGTCCCAGCTCCAGCGCAACCGGTCGCATCCCCCGGGACAGGGGGACGCGGAGACCCGAAGCCGCGTTCCAGGCGAAGCCCCCGTCCGAGAAGTTGCGCGTCGTGGCGAACGGATCCTGGGTGCCTCCCGTCCCGCGCACCTCGGAGTCGGTGGAGAACCAGCTGAACCCGCCCGAGACGCCGCCGTAGGCCTCCACGGGGCCGAGGGGGACCGAGATCTCGGGCCCGATGCCCCCGGAGATGATCCCGTTCGAGGTGATCACGTCGACCTCGATCCGGCAGCCCACGGTGGAGCTGAGGCAGGTGCGCTGCGACTCGCGCCCGTAGATCAGGAATCCCCCGTCGAGCCGGATCCCGACCCATCCCTCGGGATCCAGATTGAAGCGAACGAAGCCGTCGAGCCCGAAGCCGAAGGAGACGTACTCGCTGAATTCACCCCGCGCCTGCCCGACGACGAGTCCGCCGCCGGCCAGGACCCTGGGGCTGCCGGCATCGCCGTCTCCCGAAGCCGCGAACTGGGCCTGGGCGGAGGCGGGAAACGCGAGGGCGACGAGCGGGAGCACCCGGAGGAGGGTCGTGATCCTGTGCATGGCGGACCTGGGTCAGCGCACCGGGGGCCTCAGACCCCGCGCGTGGCGGAGCGGGTTCTCGAGGAGGTGCGTCGGAATCAGCAGGGTGAGAAGGAAGAGGACCAGCGCGACCCCGAGGCCGAGCGCCAGGAGCCAGGGGTTCCGGAGCGCGATGAAGAGGATGGCGGAGATCAGCGCGGTGGCGGTGGCGAAGACCGAGAGCAGGAGGCGCCGTGCCTGGAGGTGCAGGAACCGCTCCTGCGCCTGCGCATCGCGGGGATGCACCCGCACGCGGAGTTCCTCGCGTTCGAGCCTGGCCAGCAGGTCGCGCACGGAGCGGAGCGACTGCACCGCCTCGAGCATCAGCTCCCGTGCCATCCCCACGGGCTCCCGGGCCGTTTCCCTGAGCAGCTCGGACCGGTGCCGCGCCAGCACCCGCCGGATCAGGTGAAGACCGTTGAAGGCTTCGTCGTAGCGGAACCCGACCCCCTCCAGCAGCACGGCGGCGCGCAGAAAATACACGAGCTCCTGCGGAAGGAGAAGAGGCCAGGTGTAGAAGGTGTCCCAGACCTCGTCCATGATCTCCTGGACCCGCTCGCGGGAAGAGGTGCGCGCCTTGTCCATGATGCGCATGACCTCCATCGCGGCCTCGCGGATCTCGCCGCGGGCCACCTCGGGCGAGATCATTCCCAGCCGGTACATGCCGTTGATCGTCCCGTCGAGGTCGTCGCGCTCGACGGCGAGCGCAACGGAGAGGATCGCGTCCCGGACGTTTCGTCGGACCTCGAGCGCCATTCCCCAGTCCAGCACGACGATGTCACCCCGCTCGTCGATGAGGAGGTTTCCGGGGTGCGGGTCGGCGTGGAGAAAGCCGTCCATCAGCATCATGCGCAGGTAGAGCCCGGTCAGCCGTTCCATGACCTCGTGGAAGCGGAGCTCCCCCGAGGCGAACCGTTCGTGGAGCCGGTCCACCTTCGTACCGCGCATGTACTCCATGACCAGCACCCGGCGCCCCGAGACCTCGTCGTGAACCCCGGGAACGCGTACCCCCTTCCGCTCGCCGAAGCTCTTCCGGAAGCGCTCCATGTTCCTGGCCTCGACCCGGAAATCCATCTCCTCGCGGACGCGGACCGAGAACTCCCGGACCACGTTCGTGATGCCCTCCACGTGGTGGTTCGGGAAGAGAACGTTGAGCCAGAAGAGGATGCGGAAGGAGAGGTCCAGGTCGAGCGCGACGGTCTCCTCCACATCGGGCCGGAGCACCTTGATCGCCACGTCGCTCCCCCGGTAACGCGCCCGGTGGACCTGCCCGAGCGAGGCGGCGGCAAGGGGCTCGTCCTCGAACCCCTCGAAGAGCTCGGAGACCGGCCGACCCAGCTCGGTCTCGATGACCTTGCGGGCGGATGCCGCGGGGAAGGGCGGCACCTGGTCCTGGAGGGTCCCGAGGCTCGTCAGGTAGGGCTCGGGGAGGAGATCGGCCCGGGCGCTGAAGATCTGCGCCAGCTTGATGAAGGTGGGGCCGAGCCCGGCGATGCGGGCCGTCAGGCGCTCCGCGCGCCGCACGTGATGCCCCGGCTTTCGCCGCGCCGGACGGCCCAGCAGGACGAAGCGCCGCCGGTCCCGGAGAAAGGCGCCCAGGAAGGGGAGGAGGATCCAGAGGACCCTCGAGCCGCGCGCGATCCGCCTCATCCGAAGACCTCGCGGACCACCGCCTCCTGGATGCGGGTCATTTCGGCGCACTGGCGGCCGTCGGGGTCCTCGGGGTGATCGTGCCCCAGGAGGTGCAGGGTGCCGTGGACCGCCAGCCGGACCAGTTCCTCCTCCACGGGAACCCCATGCTCCGCCGCCTGCCGCACGGCCTGGTCGTAGCCCACGTAGACGTCACCCAGCAGCGGGGGGCCGAGGGGGAAGGAAAGCACGTCGGGTACCCAGTCGTGTCCGAGCCAGCGGGCGTTCAGCCCGCGGATCTCTGCGTCGGCCAGGAAGGTGACCGAAAGTTCGTGCACGTCGGCATCCGCTTGGGCCAGAACCCGACCCAGCGCCCTCCGGAGTTCCGTCTCGGGGAGGGGATCCGGCCCGGTGCAATTCAGCGAGAGTTCGAAGCCGGGGGGGAGATCCCCGTCGTCGCCGGAGGTCATGACCGGGCGCCCGACTCCGGGTCGTCGGCGGGCACCGGCGCGGTCTCCCCGTCGTCGTCGCCGGGCGCGGATCCTTCGAGAAGCCCGGGAGGGAAGAGCGACGGCGCCTCGGGCGCGTCCCCCCCGCCGCTCCGGGCCGGTTGCCGCTTCGCGGGTTGCGCCGCGACCGCGCCCGTCGCCGTGGCCGTGGCCGCCGACCCCTCGGTCGGTCCCTCGTCGGGGGTGACGGCCTCGGCGGCAGGCAAACCGTTGCCCGGGCCACGCGCACCGGTGATGTGCCGCGTCTGCGGGTAGTCGATCCGCTGGTGGTAGAGCCCCGAGAGCACCTTCAGAAAGGCCTCCTTGATCGTGCCGATGTCCCGGAGGGTCAGGGGGGCCTCGTCGAGCTGGTGCGCCCGGATCTTCCCGTCGACGATCGTGTCGACGAGTTCGCGGATCCGCTCCGGCGTCGGATCCTGCACGGTCCGCGTCGCGGACTCCACCGAGTCCGCGAGCATCACGATGGCGGTCTCCCGGGTCTGGGGACGCGGGCCGGGATAGCGGAAGGTCTCGAGGTCCAGCTCCTCGCCCTCTTCCGCCTCCTGCTGGGCCCGGTCGAGGAAGTAGGCGATCTCCTGCGTGCCGTGGTGCTCGGGGATGAAGTCGAGCAGGACGTCCGGCAGGTTCGCCTCGCGGGCGAGGCGCAGCCCTTCCGTCACGTGCTCGCGCACGATGGCCGCCGAGGTGGCCGGCTTCAGCTTGTCATGCGGGTTCCGACCGCCGGGCTGGTTCTCGATGAAGTACTGCGGCTTCAGCATCTTCCCCACGTCGTGGTAGTAGACGCCGACGCGGCAGAGGAGCCCGTTCGCCCCGATGGCATTGGCCGCCGCCTCCGCCAGGTTCACGACGTTGATCGTGTGCGCATAGGTGCCCGGGGCCTCCATCGAGAGCCGCTTCAGGAGCGGCCGGTTCGGATCCGCCCACTCGAGGAGGGTCTGGTCCGTCGTGATCCGGGTGAACCACTCGAAGACCGGGAGGAAGCCCATGGCGAGGATCGCGCTGACGACCGCGTTTCCGAGGGCCCAGCCGAAGCCCTCGAGGACCCGGGCGGGGTCGCGTCCGGTGGTCAGCCCCAGCGCCAGAATGATGCCCACGTAGGCGGCCGCGATGATCGCGATGAAGATCCAGGTCTGGGATCGCCGTCGCACCGCG
Organism: Gemmatimonadales bacterium; assembly: GCA_050485725.1. Lineage (GTDB taxonomy): Bacteria > Gemmatimonadota > Gemmatimonadetes > Longimicrobiales > Gaopeijiaceae > SKNW01. The sequence continues at coordinate 6,253 of JBJHBX010000095.1, forward strand.
CGGACCGAGAGCGCCGCGGCGGCCCCCCCGACCATGACCGGGAGCCAGGCGTGGACGCTGTGGAAGGGGAGCTGCGCGCCCACCAGCGCCGCCAGCACCATCGACAGGATCAGCGCCATGCGGCCGTCCCAGAGCACGGCCACGGCCAGCGCCACGAAGGCAATGGGAAGGAGCTCCGGCGCCAGCCCCTGCCTGGCCACGACGCCCCCGGCCAGCGCGAAGCTCGACACGAGCACCGCCTGGAGGAGAACCCACCGGAAGTTTCCGTAGACCTCGGGTCGGAAGAAGTACAGGTAGATGCCGAAGACGCCGAGCAGGAGGAGCCCGACGCCGAACGATCCGACGAAGGGAAGGAAGCGCGCGCCCCGATCCTCGAACCGACCCAGCCCCCTGAGTGCCTCCTCGTAGGCGCGGAGGCGTTCGACCTCGCCCTCGCCCACGACCTGGTTCGCGCGAACGATGGCCTCGCCCTGGAGCACCGAGGTCCGGCTCGTGGGCACCGCGCGACGGGCTGCGTCGCGGTCCTGCTCGGTGGCCTCGGCATCGTAGCGCAGCGAGGGCACGAAGAAGTGGATCAGCGTGAGCCGGAGCAGGTCGTCGACCTGGGCCATCTGCTGCGAGGGGACGCGGGCCTGCGCCGCGGCATAGAACTCCTGCGAGGTCAGGACCGAGTCGCGGAGCACGAAGCGCTCGGTGCCCTCGGGGTCCACGAGGAGGATCCGGCCCACCGAGGCCTCGAGGCGAATCGCGTCGTCGAGCACGCCTCGGGGCAGCAGCTCACGGACGGCTCCGAGGGCGGCGTTCGAGATGGCGCGCCGGGAGGCCTCGTCCCGAAGCCGCTCGATCCGGGCCGGCGTCGCGGGAATGAAGAGGCGCTCGAGGAGCGAGGCCAGGGCCGAAACCGGTTCCTCGGCGCCCGCCGCCTCGGCCGCGGCGTCGAAGAAGCGGGTGAGTTCGGTTTCCATGCGCCCCACGGCGTCGCCATCGACGACGTAGGTGGGGGGGACCGAGGCGGCGGCGCCCTGGCGCTCGCGCTCCAGCTCGTCGCGGTTCTTCGGCACCTCGAATGGAATCGTCGCGATGACATCCTGGTCCGCGACGGTCCCGACCTCGTGCCGCGTGACCTGTGGTCCCGGCGAAGGGGGGAAGGAGAGGGTGACGCCAAGGACGACGATCAGGAGGAGCCCCACCCGGGCACCGTGGTGGAGGGCGCCGTCCGGCCACCTCCGCTCGGGAGGCGTCGAGAGCAGGGCGAGGCGTCCGCCGGGTTCGTTCCGGTCCGTTCGTCCGCGTCGGGTCACGCAGGCTCCTGGTTCGGTTCAGGCGACCGGGCCGGGGCGTCGCCCCCGTTTCCGGCTTCGGGTTCGCCCGCCTCGGCGTAGGCCCGGATGATGTCCTTCACCAGCCGGTGCCGGATGACGTCGGCGCCGTCCAGGTACACGAAGCTGATTCCCTCGATGCCCTGGAGGATGCGCTCCACCTGGAGAAGCCCCGAGTCGACGGGCCGGGGAAGGTCAATCTGCGTCTTGTCGCCGGTGATGACCACCCTCGAGTTCAGACCGAGCCTCGTCAGGAACATCTTCATCTGCGCGGTGGTCGCGTTCTGGGCCTCGTCCAGGATCACGAAGGCGTCGGAGAGCGTGCGGCCCCGCATGTAGGCAAGAGGCGCGATCTCGATGGTCCGATCCTCGAGCGCCCGAGCCACCCGATCGGCCGGCATCATGTCCTCGAGGGCGTCGTAGAGGGGTCGCAGGTAGGGGTCAACCTTCTCCTGCAGGTCGCCGGGAAGGAAGCCCAGGTTCTCGCCGGCCTCCACCGCCGGGCGCGCCAGGATGATCCGCTTGACCCGCTTCCGGTAGAGGGCGTTCACCGCCGCCGCCACCGCCAGGTAGGTTTTTCCGGTTCCGGCGGGCCCGATCCCGATCACGACGTCGTGGTCCCGGATCGCCTCCATGTAGCCGGCCTGCCCCTGGCTCTTCGGCGCGATGACCTTGCGGGTGCCCGGCAGCGCGATGCGGAGCTCGTCGTGCTGCGCCGGAGGCCCTTCCCCTCCCCGCCGCCGGAACTCCTCGGCCATCCGCGAGACGTCGGTGGCGTCGAAGGGCGCCCGCAGGCGTGCCAGCTCGATCAGGTGCTGAGTGACCGGTACGGCTTCCTCGAGCCGTTCCAGCTCGCCGGAAAGGATCAGCTGGTCTCCCCTGAGCACGACCCGGATGCCGAAGGTTCTTGCCAGCTCGAGCATGTTCGCGTCGCCGACGCCGGCAAGAAGGAGCGGATCCGCCCCCTCGGCGTCGAGGCGGTGCTCCACGATGGTCCGGGTCCCGTTGGCCAATGGGCCTCCTTTTCCTGGTGATGCGGAGGGGGGCGGGTCAGCCCCCTCCGTCGTCCGGGCTCCCCTTCCGGCTCACCCGGAGATGGAGATCGGCGAGATCGTCGTCCGCGACCGGCGTGGGTGCGCCCTCGAAGAGCGCCCGGGCCGCGGTGGTCTTGGGGAAGGCGATGACGTCCCTGAGGCTCTTCACGCCCAGGAAGTCCTTCACGATCCGGTCCATTCCGAGGGCGATCCCGCCGTGGGGCGGCGCCCCGGAACCCAGCGCCTCGAGGAGGAACCCGAACTTGC
>JBJHBX010000096.1:0-8739 GCA_050485725.1 Gemmatimonadales bacterium
CCCCGGTCGCGACGCGGCCGGGGGCCGGGTCGCCGGAGGCTGCGTGGTCGCCGGCGGCGCGACACCGGGCTCCTGTGCGCCGGGCTCCCAGGCCTCCTCCGTGGGCTCCTCGACCACCGGGACGCTCCCCAGGTCGCCCGCCGACTCGGCATCGCCGCCGCAGGCGGTGGTCCCCATCGCGAGCCCGAAGGCAAGGGCGAGGGCGACGAGGGACACGGGAACATTCTCGACGTGACGCACGATATACTCTCCTCTTCTGGGGGCCCGGGGGGAGACATGTTCGAGTCCGGAGCCTCGTGGGTTGACCTCTTCTACACCCGATCCCCGCCGGATGAGCCATCTCCGTTCCATTCTCCCGTACTTCCGTCCCTATCGGACGGGGATGACGGCGGGGCTCGTGCTGGTCGTGGTCTCGAACGTCTTCACCGTCGCGGGTCCCTGGCTGCTTCGCCTGGCCATCGACGGCCTCGGCGATCCCGAGGTCACCCGGAGCCGGATCGCGGGGCTCGCCGGGCTCATCGTGCTGGCGGCGGCGCTCGGCGGGGCCGCGAAGTACGGGATGCGGGAGCTCCTGAACGGCATCTCGCGTCGCATCGAATGCGACCTGCGCGAGGACCTCTTCCGGCACCTGCTCCGCCTCGACGCCACCTTCTACGGAAGCTGGCGCACGGGCGACATCATGAGCCGGGCCACGAACGACACCCTCGCGGTGCGGCAGGCGGCGGGGCCGGCGGTCATGTACGCCGTGAACACCACGGTGATCTCGATCTTCGCGCTCTCGCTGATGGTCTGGATCAGCCCGCGGCTCACGGCCTTCGCCCTCGTGCCGATGATCCTCCTTCCACCGGTGGTGCTGGGCTTCGGGCGCGTGATTCACCGCCGCTTCGAGCGCATCCAGGAGCAGTTCTCGCACCTCTCCACCTTCGTCCAGGAGAACCTGACCGGGGTGCGCCTCGTGCGCGCCTACGTCCAGGAGGCGGACCAGGCCGCGCGCTTCCGCCGCATGAACGGCGAGTACCTGGAGCGGAACCTGCACCTGGTCCGGGCGCAGGGCCTCTTCCACCCGATCCTGTCGCTGCTGACCGGGGTGGCCATGGTCATCGTGCTCTGGATCGGGGGGGGCGAGGTGATGCGGGGCGCCATCACCGTGGGTGACTTCGTGGCCTTCACCTTCTACCTGAACCTCCTGACCTGGCCGCTGATCGCGCTGGGCTGGGTCGTGAACCTCTTCCAGCGCGGCGAGGCCTCGATGGGCCGCCTGAACGCGATCCTCCACACCGAGCCCGCCATTCGGCCGGGGCGGGGGCGGACCCCGGGTACCTCCGGGGTCCGGGGCGAGATCGAGTTCCGCGGCGTGAGCTTCCGCTACCCCGGATCCGATCGACCCGTGCTCCGCGGGCTGGACTTCCGGGTGGCACCCGGCGAGACGGTGGCCGTGGTGGGAGCCACCGGAGCCGGCAAGAGCACGCTGGTCTCCCTCCTCCCCCGCATCCACGATCCCACGGAAGGGGTGATCCTCCTCGACGGCATCCCCCTTCCCGAGTACGACCCCGGGGCCCTCCGCGCGGCCATCGGCGTGGTCCCCCAGGACGCCTTCCTCTTCTCGGACACGCTGGCCGGGAACCTGGGACTCGGGCTCGAGGCGCCCCTCCTCGAGGACCTGGACCCTGGAGCACCCTACCGCGAAGCGCCCGACGGCGAACCCGCGGCGGTGAGCCCGGATCCTCGCGTGATCGAGGCGGCACGGGTGGCACAGCTCCACGAGCAGGTCGAGGCCTTTCCCCAGGGGTACGACACCTTCCTGGGGGAACGCGGGATCAACCTGTCGGGGGGGCAGAAGCAGCGAGCCACGCTGGCCCGGGCGCTGGCCCGCGACCCGCGCATCCTGGTCCTCGACGACGCGCTCTCGGCCGTGGACACCCACACCGAGGCCCGGATCCTCGAGGCGCTTCGCAGGGAGCTCCGGGACCGCACCGCCTTCGTGATCTCGCACCGGGTCACCGCGGTGATGCACGCGGACCGGATCCTCGTGCTCGACGACGGGGCCCTGGTCGAGTCCGGCACCCATCCCGAGCTCCTGGCGCGGGGTGGCGCCTACGCGGCCCTTCTCCGTCGGCAGCTCCTGGAGCAGGAGGTGGAGGGGGCGGCTCAGATCCTGTCGTAGAGGAAGTCGGGCGTCAGCGGAAGGAGCCAGGTCGTGAGCAGCGTGAAGGCGCCGGTCACCAGGAGGAGGCCCAGGAAGACCAGCAGGACCCCCGAGGCCACCTGGATTGCCGGGAGGAAGCGCCGGATCCGCTTGAAGGCAGTGAGGAAGCGGTCGAGGGCCACCGCCGAGAGGAGGAAGGGCACGGCGAGCCCTGCGGAGTAGACACCGAGCAGCCCCACCCCGCTCCAGAAGGTCTCCTGGACGGTGGCATAGGTCAGGATGCCGCCCAGGACCGGGCCGATGCAGGGGGTCCAGCCGGCTCCGAAGGCCATCCCCACGCCAATGGCGCCCATGGCACCCAGGGGGGTGCCCGACAGGTGCACGCGTTTCTCACGGAGGAGGGGCGTGATGCGGAAAAGGCCGGCCAGGTGAAGGCCCAGCACGATCAGGATCACCCCGCCGATCCGGGCCACCCAGAGCTCGTAGCTCTTCAGGAACTGTCCCAGGAACGAGGCGGAGGCGCCCAGGATCATGAAGACGATGGAAAAGCCCAGCGTGAAGAGGAGCGCGGTGCGGAAGACCCGCCCCCGCTCGAGGCCCTCTTCCAGCTCGTCCAGGCTCATTCCGGTAATGAAGGCCACGTACGAGGGCACCAGGGGAAGGACGCAGGGCGACAGGAACGAGAGCACCCCCGCCGACAGCGCGATCAGGAAACCGACCTCGGTCATGCGCTTCTCCCCGGGCCCTCGCCCGCCATCCGCTCCCGCCTCCGTGCACGGATCTCGCGCCGGGCCCGTGCCCGCGCCGCGATGCCGCGAATGGCCAGGACGCCGCCCAGCCACCCCAGGATCACCGCCAGCGTCCACGCCAGCGTCCGGGGGAAGAGCGCAAGGAGGGCGGCGGCCCCGAGAAGGGCCGTGGTCAGCGCGAAGAGGACCGCCCGGTCCTCGCGCCCGACGACGCGACTCCCGGCGATCGCCTCGCCGAGCGAGGACCCGGCCCGGACGAGGTCGGCGAGCGTCAGCGTCTGCGCACCCGGCGCGCCGCGGCCCCAGCCGCGCAGGCGTGCCGCGAAGGAGGGCTCGTCGGGGAGCTCCGTGAGCCGCTTTGCCTCGCGGTGTCCCACGTCACCCGGCGCATCGGCCGAACCCGGCAGGCGGATTTCCACGGCCGAGGCGAGGTCGGCCAGGAAGAGCCCCTGGACCTGCGCGGCCAGCTCGGCATCGAGGACGCCGGCGTCCAGCTCCCAGTTCCCCAGGAGCGACGCGGCGTTCAGGTTGCTCGAGCCGACACGGCTCCAGATGCCGTCGACGACGGCGGTCTTGGCGTGGATCATCGGTCCCTCCCACTCGAAGATGCGGACCCCCGCTTCCAGGAGGAACCGGTACCCGCTCCGGCTCAGGCTTCCGACCCAGGGCCAGTTGTTGTGCGCGGGAACCAGGATGCGCACGTCGACGCCGTCGCGGGCGGCCTCTGCCAGCGCGTCGCGTACGGCCCGCGGCGCCACGAAGTAGGGATCGGTGATCCAGATGTGGCTCCTTGCCGCCGCCGCCAGGAGCTGCGTGACCCGGTACACCCGGGTCCGCCAGGGGACGCCTTCGATCAGCCAGGCGGGCACGGGTCCCGCAGGCGCGACCCCTGCAGGGTCCACCGCGATCTCGTCGGGCACCGGCGTGCCGGTCTCGGCCCAGATCCGCCGGAAGGTCAGGTCCGCCGCCGCCGCCGCCGGCCCCCGGATCTCGACCCCGGTGTCGCGCCAGGGGGGCGAGGTGTCGGTCCCCGCCCACTCCTCGCCGATGCAGAAGCCACCCAGGAAGGCGACCTCGCCGTCGACGGCCACGAGCTTCCGGTGGTCGCGCTGCAGGATCCCGAAGGGGTCCCGCAGGGCGGGCCGGTTGAAGGCCCGGACCTCGACGCCCGCGTCACGAAAGGGGCGCCAGTAGCGGCGCGGGGTGGCCCAGCACCCGAGCCAGTCGTAGAGGACCCGGACCTGGACCCCCGCCCGGGCCCGCTCCACGAGCGCGTCCCGGAAGCGCCGCCCCACCGGATCGTCGCGCAGGATGTAGTTCTCGAAGTGGACGAAGCTCCTGGCCTCGGCAATCGCCTCGATCCAGGAGTCGAAGGCCGCCGGCCCCTCGAACTGGAGGGTGATGGCGTTCCCCTCCACGACCGGGCTCCCCACGGCGCGCTGCAGCGCACGCCGGGAGATCGGCAGCTCCGACCTGCGGGAGCGCTCGGGGGCGGGGGGCGAATGCGTCACGTCGAGGCGAAGAACCGGTACCCGATGAGCTTGTAGACGAGCTTCGCCACGAGGAAGTCGGGCGCGTGGAGCCCCGGGGTCGGTGCCAGCTCCACCACGTCGGCGCCGATCACCTTCCGCTCCGCGAAGACGCGGCGCAGGAAGCGCAGCGTGCGGTACCAGTCACCGCCCCCGGGCTCGGGGGTCCCGGTGCTCGGCACGAGCGACGGATCGAAGTAGTCCACGTCGATGGTCAGGTAGACATGCTCGCCCAGGGCGTCGATGGCCCGGTCCATCCAGGCGTCCTCCTCCCACATCTCGTCGGCCCAGATCACCTGGATGCCGCCGGGACGATCCCGCATGACCTGGCGCTCCTCCGACGACACCGCCCGGATCCCCACCTGGACGTAGTCGGCCACGTCGAGGGTGCGGAAGGCGAAGGAGGCGTGGGAGTGGCTCGCCCCCTCGTAGCCGTCGCGCAGGTCGGCGTGGGCGTCGAGCTGAAGTACCGACAGGCGGCCCCCGCCCGACGCCGCGAGCCGCTCGGCGGTGGCCCGGACCAGGGGCGCGCTGATCCCGTGCTCGCCCCCGAAGACCATGGGGAAGCGGTCGCCGATGGCGTCCAGGAAGCGGCCGTATGCCTCCTCGAGCTCGGCCGCCGCCTCGCTCGCCCCGGCCTTCGTCAGCTCGAGGGCCGGAAGGGTGCAGACCCCGACCTCGGCCGGCTCGCGGTCGAGCTCCTGGTCGTAGAGCTCCACGTAGCGCGAGGCCTCGAGAATGGCCCGGGGCCCGAACCGCGTGCCTCCGCTGTACGAGGTGGTCGACTCGTAGGGCACGGGGAGGATCACGGCCTTCGCCGTCGCGAAGTCGGACAGGGGCGGCTCGGCCCCGAGGAAGGCATGGGGAAGCTCGAAGGGAAGCTCACCCAGGGGGCCGCGCAGGGCCGGGGGAAGGCGATGGGGCATCGGGGGTCGAGTCCGGTGTTCCGGTGGGGGAAGGATGGGAGGCGGGCCGGGTGTCCGCGGGGTGCGGATCCGGCGCTCAGACCGCTTCGATGGGGCAGGTCAGTCCGGTCTCCTCGAGGGTCGCGCCCGCCTCGAGACACGCCTGGCAGAGCCCGTAGATCTCGAGCTTGTGGCGCGACGGCCGGAAGCCGGTCTCCCGTGCCACCCGCTCCTGCAGCCCGTGGAGCTCGGGCGACTTCACCTCGGTGACGCCGCCGCACTCGAGGCAGATCAGGTGGTCGTGGTCGGGCTGCCGCGACAGGCGGTGCTCGTAGCGCTTGAAGCCCTCGCCGAAGTCGTGCTCCTGCACGAGCCGGCTCTTCACGAGGAGGTCGAGCGTCCGGTAGATCGTGGCCTTCCCGATGCGCTCGCCCCCGTCCCGGAGCCGGCGCTCGATGTCGTCCACCGAGAGGTGCTCGTCCGAGGCGAAAACCGCGTCGGCCACGGCCTCGCGCTGCTGGGTGACCGGAAGTCCCTGGTCGCGCAGGTAGCGCCCGAAGAGGCGAACGAACGGATGGAAGGTGGTGGCCTCGGTGCTCACGGTTCCAGTTCCTCCCTGAGGGCTTCGAGGGGGGCCGCATCGCCCCCCACGAAAAGATAACGCGCTTCGCCCGCCGCCTCATCCATGCGCCGGACGACCCCGGCCATGACGCGGGGGAGTCGGTCCGACGGCGCCTCGCCCTCTTCCTCGAAGTTCGACTCGAAGCGGATTCCCTGCCCCGTCTCCTCGGCGCGCCAGGCGAGGGTCACGAGGACGCGGCGCTCCGGGTCACCGGCCGCACCGGGGGCACCGGGGGAACCGTGGGCTCCGGTCACACCGGGCTCCGCCTGCGCCCCCTCCGGCAGCAGCCCCGCCGCCAGCAGGCCGCTCTCGCGCCGTCCCTTCCGGAAGGGCGGGAAGCGCCAGAGGCCGTCGATGCGCTCGGCGGGCACCCTGGAAAGGAGCGCATCGAGGGCCCGGCGCTCCGCTCCGGGCACGCCGGGATCGTCGCCATGGCTCACCGGCCCCGGGCGGGGGCCAGGGCGGGCGCTGCTCAATCGGCCTCCCCCCCGGGAGCGCCTCCCTGCCCCTGCGCGAGCGCCGCCTTCACCGCCTCCACCACCCGGATCCGCACCTTCTCGAGGTCGCCCGGCACGAGGGCGCCCGATGCCTTCACGTGCCCGCCCCCCCCGAACCCCCGGGCCAGCGCGTTCACGTCGGCCTCGCCGTTCGAGCGGAACGAGATCTTGATCCCGTCGTCGACCTCGCGGAAGAGGAGCGCGACCTCGGTTCCCGCCAGGGTGCGGGGGTAGTCGGTGAGCCCCTCCAGGTCGGCGGGGTCGCATCCCAGCCTGGCGTAGACCTCGGCCGGGACCGTCATCCACGAGACCCGCCCGTCCGGGGACCGGTCCAGCGTGGGAAGCGAGGCCTCGAGAAGTCGGTAGCGCCGAAGGGGCGCCGACCCGTAGACCTGGGTGTGGAGCGCGTCGGGTCGGGCCCCCATCGCGATCAGCTCCGCGGCGACCCGGTGCGCCCGGGGCGTCGCGTTCGAGAACCGGAAGGACCCGGTGTCGGTGAGTATGGCCACGTAGAGACCGTCGACCACGGTCCGGTTCCAGGGCCCCCCGGCGCGCACGAGCAGGTCGAAGACGAGCTCCCCCGTGGCCGACGCCGCCACGTCGCGGAAGGCGGCCCCCTCGAAGGGGCGATCCCCCGGCGGATGGTGGTCGACCACGTGGTGCGGGAGGTGCTCCACCATGGGCTTCACCCGCCCGATGCGCGGGACCTCTCCGGTGTCGAGGACCACCACGAGGTCGGCTTCCCGGCACCATGCCGCGGCCTCGGGGCTCCCGGCGTGGAGCACCTCGGGGTGCGCATCCTCGGGCACCGCGTCGACGGCCATGGCCCCCGCCGTGCCCTCGGGGCCGACGCCCCCGCCGGGCAGCAGGAAGCGGAAGAGGTCGGGAAAGGGCGTCGGGTTCACGATCCGCGCCTGCACCCCCATCGCGCGCAGCAGCTCGAGCACCGCCACCTGCGAGCCGGTCCCGTCGCCGTCGGCGTTCAGGTGCGTGGTCAGCACGACGCGCGAGGCGCGCGAGAGCGCGTCGAGGAGCGCGTCGATGGCGTCCAGCCGATGCTCCGGCACCTGGTAGCCGGCCGAGGGCGCGGCGCCGGGGCCGCCGCCGGGGCCACCATGGTCAGCGCCGGCGCCGGCGGTCGACGAGGCGTCGGAGGGGGCGGTCGGGGCGTTCGCCGGAAGTATGGTTCGGGTCATGCCGGGGCGTACCCCGGGTGCCTCGAAAGGATCGCCCCGCAGCGGCTTCCGCCATCCACTCGCGTGCCGGTCACCGGTCCCTCCGCAGCTTCTTCCAGAGCTTGGCCCCGTTCGACAGCAGGAAGACGTGGAGCCCGGCCCGCGACCCGTGGATCCGCACGCCGGGGGTCGAGAGGGCGCGGAGGAGTCCCCCGGGGGTGTTTTCGTGCCAGGGAAGCTCGACCCAGGCGTTTCCGACCTCGCCGGGGGTGTGGGCATCGGAGCCCGCTCCCGCCGGCTTCCCGTGACGTTCCGCGAGGGCCGCCGCCCGCTCGTTGCCCCGCCGGCCCAGGAGGCGGGCGTTCCAGGCCTCGATCACGTCGACCTCGGGGGCCAGCGCCTCGGCATGGCGTCCCGACGCACCCTTCCCCGCGGCGTACGGATGCGGCAGGTAGACCACGCCCCCCTGCGCGCGGATCCGGCGAACCGTCTCGCGCATGGGCGTTCCCCGCGGAATCTCTTCCGACAGGTAGAGCCCGATCAGGTCGATCCCCTCGGCGGTCTTCACCTCTTCGCCGGGAATCACGACCTCCGGATGCCGCGCCGCCATCTCGAGCGCCACGTGCAGGCGGTCGTGGTCGGTGATCGCGATCCGGTCGAGGCCGCGCGCCCGCGCCCGCGCCAGGACGCGGTCGGGATCGGCGAGGGAGTCCCAGGACCCCCGCGTGTGGAGGTGGAGGTCGATGCGGAGCGTGCCGCCGGGGCGGCCTTCTGCGCCCCCGGGGCCCGGGCCCGCCGCCGTCACGCCCCCGCCTCCTGCCGGAGGTCGGCCAGCACCCGGGTCGCCCGGGCCTCGAGCGCCTCGAGGGTGTCGTCGTTCTCGACGACGAAGTGGGCCCGGTCGCGCTTCGTCGCCGGGTCGACCTGGGCATCGAGGATGCGGGCCGCCTCGTCGGCCGTGAGCCCGCGGTGCTCGACCATGCGCCGGATGCACGCCTCCCGCGGGGCGTCGACCAGGACGATCCGGTCGACCTGCCCCTCGAGCCCGGCCTCGAAGAGGAGGGGAATCTCGCTCACGACCAGGCGGTGCCCCTCGGCGGCCCGCTCCGCCACCCA
>JBJHBX010000097.1:0-8730 GCA_050485725.1 Gemmatimonadales bacterium
GGAGGATGAACCGGCGCCTCCCTTTCGTCCCCCGCCTGAGCACGAGGCCGTTCTCCGCGGACGCGCAACCCTCGACTCGGTGCTCGTCGAGGGCGCACGGGCCCATCCGGGTGACGCCTGGATCGCGGGGCAGCTGACCTGGTACCGGGGGGATGCCGGGGACTGGGGCGCCGCGCTCAGCGCGGCGCGGCGATGCGAAAGCCCGGAGCCCGGATGGTGCGCGATGCTGGAGGGTTTCGCACTGCACGGCGCCGGGCGCTTCGCCGAGGCGGAGGCAAGCTTCCGCCGGGCACTCGGCCAGCTCCCGGACGACGAGCGGAGGGCGCTCCTGGACCCGTCCTGGCTCGTCGAGCCCGAGGTCGCCCGCGAGCTCCGGCGCCAGGGGGAGGAGGGGCGGGCACTGCTGGAATCCCGGATCTGGGCGCTCGGGAACCCCCTTGCCCTGGCAGGTGGAAATGCGCTGCTGACCGAGCACCTGAGCCGTCATGCGGCTGCCCGGATCCAGGCTGACGCCCGCAATCCCTACGGACTCCGTTGGGGCGAAGACATGACCGAGATCCTCGTGCGCTTCGGCCCCGAGGTGGGCTGGGAGCGGGTCCGCGAGCCGACCATGGTCCTGGGGCCCCCGCCGGTCACCGGGCGCTTCTCCGGAGATGCGAAGGGGGTCATGCCGGGTCTGGAGGCGCTGATGGATCCTTCCTCGGCCGGCGACGAGGCCTACCCTGCCGCCGTCTTCCGCGCACGATCCCGGCACGCGGTTCCGGGGCTCGAACGGGTCCGGTCGATGCATGCCCGTGTCACCCGCTTTCCACGGGGGGACTCCCTCCTGATCGTGGTAGCCTGGCGGGTTCCGGGTCCGCCCGCATGGGACTCGGTCCCGCCCCTCGATGTTCGCGATGGAGGGCTCTTCCTGCTTTCCGAAGCCGACGCGTGGCGATCCGAACGTTTCGCCGTGCAGGCCGCCCGCACCGGTGTGGCCACGGCGGCAGCTCCCTCCACGGGTCGGATCCTGTCGCTGGAGCTCGCCGATCCGGAGGGACGACGCGCCTGGCGGTTCCGGCAGGGGGTGGCCGGCGACTTCGCGCCCGAGCGCCCCGACGGAGTGGTGCTCTCCGACCTCCTTCTGCTGGCTGCCCGTGACCCGGGCGAGGAGGACCCGGGCGCTTCGGGTCGCACGGGCCCGGACAGGCTCGAGTTCCACCTGCACCGCGCTATCGCGACCGACACCGTCGAGGCGGGTCCCGTCGAGGTGGCCTGGGAGATGCACGGACGCCCCGCCGACGATGAACGACTTCCCCTCGTCCTGTCGGTTGAGCGGGGCGAGCGGGGGCTGCTCCGACGGACCGCCGAAGCGCTTCGCATCCTCTCTCCCGTGGATCCCGTGGAGATCCGCTGGGAGGAGGGCCTGCGCGAGGAGGACGCGGATGCCCCCCTCTTCCGGAGGGTGCGCCTGGAGCTCGGTGCACTGGGATCCGGAACCTGGCTCCTCCGGCTGACGCTTCCGGGACCCGGGGGCGATGACATCTCGACGGTGACGCGCCTCGTGGTGAGGTGAACCGCGGTTCCGTTGACGCCCCCGAGGCCCCGGTCTACCTTTCAAGGCTGCAACGGGATCACGGACAGACGCGGCGGAACACGCATGGCCGAGACGTACGGACAGGGACCCCTCCTCCTTCTTTCGGGCCGGGCGAACCAGCCCCTGGCACGGGAGGTGGGCGACATCCTGGGGGTGCGGTGCGACGCCGCGACGATCAAGAACTTCGCCGACGGCGAGATCTTCGTCCGCATCGACCGCAACGCCCGCGGGCGCGACGTCTACATCCTGCAGCCGACCGTGTCGCCGGCCGACTACATGATGGAGATGCTCCTCCTGATCGATGCGGCGAAGCGGGCGTCGGCAGCCCGGATCACGGCGGTGATTCCGTACTTCGGCTACGGCCGCCAGGACCGGAAGGACCAGCCCCGCGTGGCCATCGGCGCGAAGCTCGCGGCCAACCTGATCGTGACCGCCGGAGCGGACCGGGTGCTCGGGATCGACTTCCACCAGCACCAGATCCAGGGCTTCTTCGACATCCCGGTGGACCATCTCTATGCGGCCCCGGTGCTGACGAAGTACTTCCTCGACAAGGGGCTCGAGAACCTGACGGTCGTGGCCCCGGACGTCGGGTCGGCGAAGATGGCGCGCGGGTTCGCGAAGCGCCTCGGTGCATCGTTCGCGATCATCGACAAGCGGCGGCCCGCCCACAACCAGTCCGAGGTCCTGACCGTCGTGGGTGACGTGACGGACCGGAATTGCATCATCACGGACGACATGATCGATACGGCGGGTACCATGGCCGCAGCCGTGGTGGCGCTGAAGGAACGGGGCGCGCGGGCGGTCTATGCCTGCGCCACCCACGCCCTCCTTTCGGGGGCGGCACGACAGCGGCTCAGCGAGACGCCGCTGGAGGAACTGGTGGTAACGAACACCATCGACATTCCCGAGGATCGGAAATTCGACCGGCTCACCGTGCTTTCGGTGGCCGAACTCCTGGCCCGCGCCATCGAGTACATCCACTCGAACGACTCGGTGAGCCAGCTCTTCGAGATCCGGGACGAGGAAGACTGAATCCCCAAGGCCCCGTCGGTCGGACCCGGCGCGGGAAGCGGACCTCACGGCCGCGAAAAGGACACATCGAGACATGGCTACCGAAGCGAAGCTGAAGGCTGAAATCCGCGAAGAAACCGGGAAGGGGGTGGCGCGCAAGCTCCGCCAGGCCGGGAAGATCCCGGCGGTCCTCTATGGAGCCGGAAAGGAGGCGCAGTCGCTGGCGCTCGACGCCCACGACACCGGGCTCCTCTTCCAGTCCATCGCCGTCGAGAACACGATCATCCAGCTGGAGGTCGAGGGTGCGAAGGGTGCGGTCCAGACCCTGGTGCGCGAGGTCCAGGCGCACCCCTACCGGCCGGAGATCCTCCACGTGGACTTCCTGCGCATCGAGAAGGGTGTCGAGGTGGAGCTGTCGGTGCCCTTCGTCCTCGTGGGCACGCCGAAGGGCGTGCGCGAGGAGGGAGGCATGCTGGATCAGCTCGTCCACGAGCTTCCCGTCCGCTGCATTCCTTCGGCCATTCCCGAGCGGCTTTCGATCGATGTGACCGATCTCGAGATCGGCGACTCGGTTCAGCTCGACGCGCTGGAGGTGCCGGAGGGCGTGACGGTCCAGCTCGATCAGAACATCACCCTCTGCGCCGTCCACCCGCCGCGACTCGCCGAGGAGGCGGAGCCGGTGGAGGAGGCCGAGGCCCCTGCGCTGATCGGTGAAGAGGAGGAAACCGTGGTCGAGGAGGCGGCGGACGAGGTCGAAGGCTGAGGACCGGCCCGGACGATGCCGCCCTGGTCCGCGGGCAGGTGGCGACGTGAAGGTCGTGGCCGGCCTGGGGAACCCCGGGGCGCGGTACGACGCGACCCGGCACAACGTCGGCTGGTGGCTGGTGGACCGGCTCGCCCATGATGTCGGGCTCGGGCCCTTCCGCGAGGAGGGGCCCGCGCTCGCGTGCGGGGGAACGGTCGGAGAGCACGAACTTGTGCTGCTGAAGCCGAACACGTACATGAACCGCAGCGGCGCGGCCCTCCGGTCCCTCGCGGGTCGGGAGGGCTTCGACGTGTCGGAGGACCTCATCGTGGTGGTGGACGACGCCACCCGGGAGGTCGGGCAGGTCCGCTTTCGACCGGGGGGGAGTTCGGGAGGCCACAACGGCCTTGCTTCGGTCGAGGCGGCGCTGGGAACGAGAGCGTATGCCAGGCTGCGCATCGGGGTAGGGCGCCCTCCGGCCGGGATGGACATGGCCGAATGGGTGCTCTCGCCGATGCCGGTCGAGGAGGAGGAGCAGGTCCTGGAACTCCTTCCGGAGCTCGTGGACGGTGTTCGTCTGTGGCTCGACGAGGGAATCCAGGCGGCAATGAACCGGTTCAACCGGTAGGCGGCCGGCTCCCTTCGGGCCGGCCACAACGCGTACCCATCAAGAGGGAACGACTCGACGCATGGACTTCGTAAGCTTGAGTTCCGGGGCCGCGCCGCTCGGCGTGGTGGGACTTGCCGTGGCGCTGGCCATCTACCTCTACGTCAAGAAGCAGCCGTCGGGTAACGACGTCATGCGCGACCTCGAGGAGCAGATCCACAGCGGCGCCATGGCGTTCCTTCGACGCGAGAACACGGTTCTCGCGATCTTCGTGGCCGTGGTGGCGGTCCTGCTCGGCGTGGCCATCGGGTGGACCACCTCTGGCGCGTACATCGCCGGGGCGCTGAGTTCCGCCCTCGCGGGCTTCATCGGCATGAAGGCCGCGACCCGCGCGAACGTCCGGACCTCCGCCGCAGCCAACACCGAGGGCCAGGGCAAGGCGCTCCGGATCGCGTTCATGGGCGGCGCCGTGATGGGACTCGCCGTGGCCGCCCTGGGGCTGGCGGGGCTCGGGCTCTTCTACTGGTTCATGGCAGCGCCGCCGGGGTCGGACCTGCCCAGCTTCGCCGAGGTGATCTCGGGCTTCGCGATGGGTGCGTCGTCGATCGCGCTCTTCGCGCGCGTCGGGGGTGGAATCTTCACGAAGGCAGCGGATGTCGGGGCCGACCTGGTCGGGAAGGTGGAGGCCGGGATCCCCGAGGACGATCCGAGGAATCCGGCGACGATCGCCGACAACGTGGGTGACAACGTCGGCGATGTGGCCGGTATGGGCGCCGACATCTTCGAGTCATACGTGGGTTCGGTGGTCGCGACGATCGCCATCGGTGCGACGGCGGGCGCGATGGCCGCGAGCCAGGTCGAGGCCGTGGCTCTCCCGATGATCACGATCATGGTGGGGCTCCTGGCCTCGTTCGTCGGGATCGGAATGATGAAGGTGCTCGAGCGCACCGATCCGGCCGGGGCGCTCCGCAACGTGACCTTCATCGCGGCAGGTCTCTTCCTCGTCACGATGTTCGTCGTGGTCCAGCAGCTGGGCTTCACGATCGTGGACCCGCTCACCGGTCGCACCTACTCGCCGATGGGTCCGTTCTGGGCCATCGTGGCCGGAACGCTCGTCGGAATCCTGATCGGCCTTGCCACCGAGTACTACACGGCGGCCGGTCCCATCCGGAAGATCGCCCAGGCGTCGGAGACCGGGTCCGCCACGAACATCATCACCGGTCTCGCCGTAGGCATGGAATCCACCGTCGTCCCGATCCTCCTGATCTGCGGGTCGATCATGGTCGGGTTCCTGAGCGCGGGCCTCTACGGCATCGGGATCGCTGCCGTGGGGATGCTCGCCACGGTGGGCGTGACGATGTCGGTGGACGCCTATGGTCCGGTGGCGGACAACGCCGGCGGAATCTCGGAGATGGCCCACCTGGGCCCCGAGACGCGCAAGATCACCGACTCCCTCGACGCCATCGGAAACACGACGGCTGCCATCGGGAAGGGCTTCGCCATCGGGTCGGCGGCGCTGACGGCGCTCGCCCTCTTCTCGGCCTACTCCACCGCCGTGGGACTCCAGGAGACCGGGATCAACCTCGTCAACCCGAACGTGGTGATCGGGCTCTTCCTCGGTGGGATGCTTCCCTTCCTCGTGGCGGCGATGACGATGACGGCCGTGGGGCGCGCCGCAGCCGGAATGGTGGCCGAGGTGCGGCGCCAGTTCAAGGAGATTCCCGGGCTCATGGAGGGAACCGCGAAGCCCGACTCCGCCCGCTGCGTCGACATTTCGACGCGGGCAGCCCTCCGGGAGATGATCCTGCCCGGCGTGACCGCGGTGTTCGCCCCGTTCGTGGTGGGAACCTTCCTCGGGGTCGAGGCGCTGGGCGGCCTCCTGGCCGGTGCCACGGTGACCGGAGTGCTGATGGCCCTCTTCATGGCGAACTCCGGAGGCGCCTGGGACAATGCCAAGAAGCTCATCGAAGGGGGTGCACACGGCGGGAAGGGCTCGGACGCGCACAAGGCCGCCGTGGTCGGCGACACGGTGGGCGATCCGTTCAAGGACACCTCCGGCCCCTCGCTGAACATCCTGATCAAGCTGATGAGCGTGGTTTCGCTCGTGCTCGCGCCCTACTTCGTGCGGATCCACGCCGAGGGAGCGCCCGATGTCTTCGGACAGCTGATGCAGGCGATGCGAGGCTTCTTCGGCTGAGCCACCCTCGCCGGGCGCCTGGGGGGGAACCCCGGCGTCCGGGCCGCCCGCCGGAAGGGGAAAGGGCCCGGCCACCGCAAGGTGGCCGGGCCCTTCGGTCATGATCCAAGCGGGTGCTCGCGTGTCCCTGCGTCCCCGCCGGGACGGGACTCGCTACTCCATGGGAACGTACTTCAGAAGCCTGCCGTCGATCCGCTCGAAGATCTCGTCGAGAGACCGGCCCGTGATGGTAAGGCCGTGGTTCTTCAGTCCCACCACGGCCCGGGAGGGCGTCGGATCCTCGCGCACGATGTCCGCGACGGCCTTGCCCAGCTCGTAGGTGCCGCAAGGATAGTTGAACTCGGTGGAGCGCACCCCGTCCATCCAGCCGTGCACGTGAAGGATGGCTCCCACGTCCGGATGCTCCCGGTAGATCATCCAGTGTTCGATGGCATCGACCGAAACGCGCCGCGGCTCGACGTGAGGGGGCACCGAGAGCGCCATCGACCCGGTGTCCTCGTGGTAGTCCTTGACCATCAGGATATCGCGACCGATCTCGACCAGCTTTGACTTGTCGACCCCGGACGCGCTCATCCAGAAGCGAGTCTCATCGTAGCGCGCCGAGATGTTCCCGTACGAAAGGCCCCCGATCCCGTAGAGTCGCTTGAGCTGCCTCAGGTCGCGCTCGGAGAGGATCTCCTCGATGGGAAAGGGTGCCGGAAGGAGGTTCATCGCGTCGAGCCGCTCCCCGGCACGCCGGATCGAGTCGGTGATCTCGTCACCCTTCCAGAGCGCCTCCGGGAGATCCCGGTCGAAGATGTTGTCGATGATCAGGCGGGATGTCGCAAGCGGTTCGATCCGCCTGTACATCCTGCGGAAGAACTCCTCCCGGTCTGCGCGACCCACGACCTTGTAGTGGCCCTGCTCGGGGGTGATGAAGTGAGCATCGGGGTTCTCGTCCTCGGGACCGGTCAGCCCGATCAGCAGGTTGGAGAGCGAGCGGACGAGGAGCGGGTACCCCCGCGGAATGGCCTCGCGGATCGACTGGTCTCCGCCGTCGATCTCCGTGACCGAGACCACGAAGACGGCCTGCGCCCGGCGTCGGAAGGAGCGGGGGTTCTCGCGGGGGAAGAAGTTGACGACGAGAGAGGCCTCGTCCGGGTCCTCGACGTAGCGGTGGCCGTGGGCTTCCATCTCGGCGTGGATCCCCTTCCGGATCCAGTGGAAACGATTGTCATCGAGCTGGCCCGCGAAGGAGAAGTCCATCGGCTCCGTGCCTGGTCGTTCACCCCGCGTCGACGGCCGACGCGGGGTCTGGTGAGGGGCTCGTGGCGGGGTCTGCGACCGGACCGCGAGCCCGCGGCAGAATCCGAAAAAGCTCTCCCTTCGCTGCGCGTCCCGCAACCCCGCGGGCGCACGGTCGGACCGGGTCGCGCGCGCCGGCGGGAGACCCGAACGCCCGCGTTTGACCCGAACCGCGTCCGCACGTACCTTTGAGCGTCGGGCGGGTCGCTCTGGCGGCGCGCCCTTTTTCGTGCCCGTCGGTTCGGGCCGGGGAGTTCGTTCCGCGGACCGGGTCTCCCCGACCTGCGCAGGACGGGCCCGTCTCCAGGAACCATCGCCTTCCAGATCCATGCTCAAGGCCGGCATCGTGGGGCTTCCGAACGTGGGGAAGTCCTCGCTCTTCAACGCCCTCACCGCCCAGGGCGCCCCGTCCGAGAACTACCCGTTCTGCACCGTAGACCCGAACGTGGGAACCGTCGAGGTGCCGGACCCCCGGCTCGATCGGATCTTCGAGCTCGTCGGGGCCAGGGCACGGCTTCCGACCGTGGTGCAGTTCGTGGACATCGCAGGCCTCGTCAAGGGGGCCTCCGAGGGCGAGGGGCTGGGGAACAAGTTCCTGGGCAACATCCGTGAGGTCGACGCCGTGGTGCACGTACTCCGGTGCTTCGAGAACGACGATGTCACCCACGTGCTCGGCGGTGTCGACCCGGTACGGGACCGGGATGTCGTGAACACCGAACTCGCGCTGGCCGATCTCGACACCGTCGAGAAGCGGCGGGATCGCGTCGCGAAGAAGGCAAAGGGCGGTGACCGGGAGGCGGTGCGCGAGGCCGCGCTGCTGGACCGGGTCCTGGCGGTGCTCTCGGAGGGCCGGCCGGCCCGCGAAGCGCGCGTCGATCCCGAGGAGGCTTCCCTCTTCCGTTCCTTCCACCTGCTGACGTCGAAGCCCGTCGTCTACCTCGTGAACGTCGGTGAGGAGGACCTTCCCGAGGGCGAGAACGAGCACGTGCGTCGGCTCCGCGAGGTGGTTTCGGCCGAGGAGCCGGAGGCCCAGGTGGTGGCGGTCTGCTCCGCCATCGAGGCCGAGCTGGCGGAGCTCGATCCCGGGGAGCGGCGCGAGTTCCTCGCGGAACTCGGGCTCTCGGAGCCCGGGCTGCACCGCCTCATCCGGCGCACCTACGAGCTCCTGGGTCTGATCACCTTCTTCACCGCAGGCGAGAAGGAGGCGCGCGCCTGGACGGTGCGTCGAGGCGCCACTGCGCCCGAGGCGGCCGGGGCGATCCATTCGGACTTCGAGCGCGGCTTCATCCGAGCCGAGACGATCCACTTCG
>JBJHBX010000098.1:0-8600 GCA_050485725.1 Gemmatimonadales bacterium
GGGCATGGGTGAACGCTTCGCGCGGCGCGTGGAGGCGGAAGCGCGCACCCCGGCGGGGGCGGCACCGGCCGGGGCGCGCGGGCACGCGCCCGCCACCCGGGCCGCCGCCGGGACCGGTCCGGGGGCGGAGACACGCGACGGGGTCGCCGCGGTGGAGCCGGCGGCACGGGGCGCATCCCTCGAGGAAATGGACGCAGACGCCCTCCTCCCGGGGTACGAAGCCGGCTCCAACACCTGGGCGCTGGCCCCCGAACGCACGACATCGGGGCACGCGATCCTGATGCGGAACCCCCACCTGGCCTGGACCGCCGGGTACCACGAGGCGCACCTGGTCATCGAGGGCGACCTCGGCTTCTACGGCGACTTCCGGATCGGGGGGCCCTTCGGGGTGATCGGGGGGTGGAACGCACGCCTCGGCTGGTCCACGACGAACAACGGCCCGGAGCTCTCGGACCTGTACACGCTGACCCTCGACCTCGAGCGGGGGGACCACGTCCGCTGGGAGGGCGGCTCCGTCCCCCTCCAGGTGCACAGGTACGACGTCGAGGTGTGGAACGGTCGGAGCCTCGAGGTGCGAACGCTCGAGATTGCCGAGAGCCCACTGGGCCCGGTCGTGGCGCGGACACCGGACGCGGTGCACGTGGTGCGGACGGCGGGTGACGGGGAGCCCCGGCTGGGGGAGCAGTTCCTGGCCATGATGCGCGCGCACGACCTCGAGAGCTGGCTCGAGGCCATGCGGATGCAGGCGCGGACGCAGTCGAACTTCACCTATGCGGACGCCGACGGGAACATCTTCTACGTCTGGAACGCGATGCACCCGGTGCGCCCCCACGCCTTCGGCGCGGACTCGGTGGCTCACCCGGTGGCCGGGGCCTCCGACGCCTGGCAGGAGATCCTTGCCTTCGATGCGCTCCCACAGCTCCTGAACCCCCCCGGCGGCTACCTCAGGAACGAGAACGACCCCTTCCACCACACGAACCTGAACGCGGTGCTCGACGCCGGCGACTACCCGCCCGAGGCCGAGGCGCCGCGGGTGCGACTCCGGAGCCAGGCGTCGCTCGAGATCCTGCACGGGGATCGGCGCTTCTCGCTCGAGGAGGTAGTGCGCGAGAAGGGGACCGAGCGGATGCTCCTGGCGGAGCGGGTCATGGACGACCTGGTCGACGCGCTCCGCGCGGCCCGCGGCGGCGAGGGCTGGACCCCGGAGCACGATGCCGCCCTCCGGACGCTCGAGGCGTGGGACCGGACCGTGGCGGTGGAGGCCCGGGGCGCGGTGCTCTTCACCGAGTGGTGGGAGCGCTACCTGGAGGGGGCCGGGCGGGCGCCGGCGAGCGCAGCGTCGGTGGGGTTCGCCGCGCCGGCGGAGCGGCTCTTCCGCGAGGTGTGGAATGCGGATGCCCCGATGACGACGCCCCGGGGGCTCGCCGACGGAACGCGGGCGGCCTCGGCCTTCCTCGACGCGGTGCCCGCGACCCGCGAGCGGTGGGGATCGGTTGACGTCGCGTGGGGCGAGATCCACCGGGCCCGGCATGGCACCCTGGATCTGCCGGTGAGCGGCTGCGACGGCCTGCTCGGCTGCTTCCGGGTCATCTGGTTCAGCGATGACGCCGACGGGCGCCGGCGGGTGCGCGGGGGCGACGGCTGGGTTTCGGCGGTGGAGTTCGGCCCGGAGCCGCGTGCCTTCACGGTGCTCGCCTACGGGCAGAGCAGCCGCCCGTCGAGCCCCTTCCACCAGGACCAGCTGGAGGACTTCGTGGCGCACCGGATGACCCCGGTGGCGTGGAGCCGCACAGCGATCGAGGCCGCTGCGCTGGACCGCTACCGCCCGGGGATGGAGCGGTTCGGCGGGGCCGGGCGCTGAATCGGATCGGCAGGGACGGGCGCTGAACCACGGCCGGGGG
The DNA here is from genome assembly GCA_050485725.1 of Gemmatimonadales bacterium. Classification (GTDB taxonomy): domain Bacteria; phylum Gemmatimonadota; class Gemmatimonadetes; order Longimicrobiales; family Gaopeijiaceae; genus SKNW01. Next base: position 1,902 of record JBJHBX010000098.1, read on the forward strand.
CCGCGGGTTAAACATTCACCCCTCGCCGTGCGTCCTATGCGTTGAACGGCACCACCGCTGATCGATCCCCGGCGGCCTGCCGCTTCCATCCCCCGGAAGCCGCAGGTCGCCCGCGTTCCTGCCCCGGATTCTCCAGGATGAAGATGTCGCTGCCGAGCACCTGCCTCCGCCTCTCCGCCGTGGTCCTCCCGACTGCGGCCTTCGCCCTGTTCGCATCGCCCGTCGTGGCCCAGGACCCTGTACCCCCGCCGATCGAGGTGCAGGAGGGGTACGAGGTCGGGCGCGCCCTCCCCCCCCTCGAGGAGGGCCGCGCCCTGCGCGCCATGACGCTCGAGGAGGCCATCGAGCGGGCGCTCGAGAACAACCTGTCGCTCCAGAGCGCGCGGCTGAACCCCGAGATCCAGGACCTGGGAATGAGCGTGGCGCGGGCCGCCTTCCGGCCCACGCTGAATTCCCAGATCGGGTACAACAACGCGATCACGCAGTCGACGAGCCAGCTCGACGGTGGTGCGCGGGTCACCACCGAGCGGAACACCTTCAACTTCGGGCTCGGACAGGCGCTTCCGTGGACCGGGGGGCAGCTGAACGCCTCTTTCAACAACGCCCGAACCGCCACCGACAACATCTTCGCGACCCGTGATCCGAGCTACAACTCATCGTTCAGCCTGAACTACAGCCAGCCCCTCCTGTCGGGGCGGCGCACCGACAGCCAGCGGACCGCCCTCGAGACGCAGCAGGTCCAGCAGCGGATCACCGACATCCAGCTCCGGGGCGAGGCCGAGTCGGTGGCGAACCAGGTCCGGACCGCCTACTGGAACCTCCGCTCGCAGATCGAGCAGATCGAGATCCAGCGGCGCAGCCTCGCGCAGGCCGAGCAGCTCCTCGAGAACAACCGCGTTCGGGTCCGGGCAGGTACGATGGTCGAAATGGACCTGGCGCAGGCCGAGGTCCAGGTGGCGAACGCGGAGCAGGCGCTCCTGAACGCGCGGATCCAGTGGCAGGCGCAGGAGCTGGCCTTCAAGCGCCTCCTGATCAGCGGGATCGACGACCCTCTCTGGCAGGAGACGGTGAACCCGGTCGACCTCCCCTCGTTCGAGGAGCGCGCGGTGGACATCGATGGCGCCCTCCGCGAGGCGCTCGAGCGGCGGACCGACATCCTGCAGCAGCGGGAGCAGCGCCGGGTGGCGCAGCTGAACCTCGACGTGACGCGCGAGGGAAGCCTCCCGAACCTGACGCTGAACGCCGGATACACCCTTCAGGGGGTGGGGGGGAACGTGTACGACCGGTCGGGGCTCGGGGGCGAGCGGGAGCTGATCCAGCGGGGCGGCTACGCCGACGGGCTCCGGTCCATTGCCGAGTTCGACACGCCCACGCTCAACCTGGCACTCAACTTTTCGTATCCGCTGGGGATGCAGTCCGGTCGCGCGAACCTCGAGCGGGCCCGTCTCCAGCTCCGGCAGACCGACCTGTCGATCCGGAGCCAGGAGCTGGCCATCCAGACCGAGGTCACGAATGCCGGGCTCGCGGTCCGGAACGCCTTCCTTCAGCTCGAGGCGTCGCGGCGGAGCCGGCAGGCCGCGGAGCGGAGCCTCGAGGCCGAGCTGACCCGCTTCGAGGTGGGCGTGTCGACGAATTTCCAGGTGGTGGCGGCCCAGGACGCGCTCACCTCGGCCCGGCTCGCCGAGCTGCGCGCCGTGATCGGGTACATGGACGCGCTGGCCGAGTTCGACCGGGTCCGGGGCGCGAGCCTCCCCGTGGGGTTCTGACGGGGGCGGCCGTGGCCCGGTGCGGGGTCGGGGTCGCCCTCGTTCTCGTGCTCGGGGGATGCTCCCTCGCCACCCGACCCGTGCCGCCCGCGTCACCGCCGGGGGGAGGTGCTGCGGGGCCCACGGTGCCGTCGACACCCCGCCCTTCCGCCGACGAGATCGCGCCGGGGTGGACCGAGGAGGGGATCGCCTCGTGGTACGGAAACCCCTTCCACGGGCGGCAGACCGCCTCGGGCGAGATCTACGACATGGAGGCCGCCACCGCGGCGCATCCCTTCCTCCCCTTCGGCACGCGGGTCGAGGTCGAGAACCTGGCGAACGGCGCGCGCACGGAGCTCCGGATCAACGACCGGGGCCCCTTCGTCGGGGGGCGGATCATCGACCTGTCACGGAGGGGCGCACGCGAGATCGACCTGATCGGCCCCGGCACCGGGCCGGTCCGCATCACCGTGCTCGAGGCGCCGGAGCCCACGCGCTGCTGGGAGGTGCAGGTCGGGGCCTGGCGCGAGCGTGCGAACGCCGAGGCGGCACGGGCGCGTCTCGAGGCCCGCGGCACCCCGTCGCGCTGGGTCGAGGCCCCGGACGGGCTCTACCGGGTCCGCGCCGGTCCCTGGCCCGAGCGAAGTCCCGCCGAGGCCTTCAGGCGGTCGGAGGGAGGCGTGCTCCTGGCCTGCTGAGGGCCCCGACCGCGTCGTCGGCGCGGGCTGCGGGGTGGGGGTCGCCGGCCGCGCTCTCCCGTGCGGTCAGTCCCCGGAAGGGGTCGGCCGCTGCGAGGGCCGGGTCTCGTGCCCCCAGTGCATCGGCGGGAGTTCCACCGGATTGGCCAGGTCGAAGACCAGGTGATGGCGCCACTCGCCGTCGCGGGCGGTGCCGTACTGGTAGGTCTCTCCCGGGTGGATCTCGACCCTCCACCCCGACGCCACCTCGCCTCGCATCGTCACGAAGTCCTGGCGGTTCGCGGTCCCCTCGGTCAGGGTCGAGGCGCCGTACCAGGTGTTCGACTCCTCGGTCCCGTCGGGGTGCCGGTGGTCGTGGCGCAGCTCCAGGGCGTCGTCGTGCCGGATGAAGACCCAGGTGCGGGAGCGGTTCTCGTCGACGTGGAGGGGGAAGCGGATCTCCTCGTTGCCGCACTCCCAGAAGTGGACGACGAGTGCCGCCTCGGGGTCGATCTGCGTGTCGGGGGCCTGGAGCAGCTCGCCGGGAGCGGCCGATTCGCAGAGCGCCTGGAGGTTCGCCCAGAAGGCGTCCTGCGGTGCACGGACCTCGGTCTCTTCCGGCTCGCCGGCCGACCCTCCGCTCGTGGGTCCGCACGCCGGAAGAAGCAGGAGGGGCGACAGGACGAGGACGGATCGCAGCAGGGCGAAGCGGGAAGGGCGCATGGGACGAAGGCTCCTGCCAGGGGATGCTCGGGGGTGGAGGGGAGGGTTCCCAATGGAGGGGATGCCGCCGCGCGGGGCAAGCCCGCCCGGAGGCGTCAGCCCCAGGCGTACTTCGGGAGGGTGGGCGTCAGGTGCATCAGCACGTCGTACACCGATCGCCCGGCGCGCTCCGCCACCTCGTTCGGGTTCACGTCGGGGTGGTCGGGGCCGATCAGGGTGGCGATGTCGCCCGGCGCAACCGTCCGCTCCGCCCCGACCTCGATGATGCAGTGCGATGCGCTCACGAAGCCGATGACCGGGTAGGTGCGCTCGCCCACCAGGATCCGCACCCCCTGCGTGGCCTGCCGCGGGTAGCCGTCGGTGTGCCCCACCGGGATCGTGGCGATCCAGGTGGGCTCGGTGGCGGCCCAGGTGCGCCCGTAGCTGACGGTGTCGCCCGGGCGGAGAAGCTCAACCCGGACCACCGGTGCCCTCAGGCGGAGGGCCGGCTCCAGGTGCACCCGTCCTGCGCCCCGGCTCGCGTCCGAGTGGGCGCCGAAGAGCATGATTCCGGGGCGGACCAGGTCGAGGAAGGTCTCGGGAAGGTGGACGATGGCGTCGGAGGAGGCCGCGTGGAGCGGGCCCATGGTCGCGCCGGAATCGGCCGCCGCCGCAGCCAGCTGCGACAGGCGTCGTACCTGTTCCCGGTCGAATTCGTGGTCCTGCGTGAGCCCGGTGAAGCTGCTCTCGATGCGGGCCTCGGGGAGGGCCGCCACTTCCCGCACCCAGGGAAGCGCCCGGTGGTAGGGGATCCCCATGCGGCTCATGCCGGTGTCCACGTAGAGGTGGACGGAGATCGGCCGCTGGACCCTCTGCCCCATGCGCCGGATCCGCTCCGGGTCCGAATCGTGGAAGGGCGCCAGGTGCACGCCACGGTCCACGAGCTCCTCGGCCTCGGCGTCGGTGGGATGCGCCATCAGGAGCACCGGCTTCCGGACGCCCGCATCGAGCAGCCGATGGGCCTCGTCCACCTTCACCACCGCGAGCCCGACCACCTCGGGGACGCCGTCGAGGACCCGACCCACTTCCTCGAGACCGAGCCCGTAGCCGTTGTTCTTGACGGTGGCGAAGACGGGTCTGCCGCCGGAGGCCCGGGCCGCCTCGCGGGCGTTGGCCTCGATGGCCGCGGGGTTCACCTCGATCCACGGATCGGAGCCCGCACCCCCCGAACGCTGCGCAAGCGGCGGATGGAGCGCATGGGCCACGGCCGCTTCCGCCGTCGGACGTCTTCCCGGAAGGGCGAGTGCGGCCACTGCGGCGGCGGCGGATCCGATGAAGCTGCGTCGAGAGGGGCGCATGGGTCCAAGGTGGGGGTCCCCGCCGGGGCCGGCAACGATCGTCCGCGATGCCCGGGGTGAAGGGCCGCCCAGGGCAGGGCCGCGGCCGGCTTGCGCCCGGGACGGCCCGGTGGCACTCTGGCGCGGGCGTGGCCCCGGGGGCTGCCGGGATCCCCCGGATCACCCCCCGGGCGCCTCTCTCGCACCAGGGAGTTCCACATGACGACGGCACCCCGCCTCCCGAACCGGCGCCTTCCCCAGGCGGCCGCACTCCTCCTGGCCCTGCTGCCCCCCCTGGTGTCCGGATGCGGCGGCGAGACGCCACGATCCGACGCCGACGCCGGCACCGACGGGCCTGCCGACCTGATCCTGGTGGACGCCCGCGTCTACACCCTGGACTGGGGAGAGCCCGACCTCGAGGGAACGCCGGCGCCCGATGCCCCGGTCGACCCCGATGGGCGCTGGCACCCTGACGCCGAGGCGGTGGCGATCCGGGATGGCCGGATCCTGCGGGTCGGGAGCCGCGAGGCCATCGAGGAACTCCGGGGGCCCGACACCCGGTTCGTGGAGCTCGGGGGCGCCACCCTCCTGCCCGGGCTGGTGGAATCCCATGCGCACCTATTGAGCCTCGGAAACAGCCTCGTTCAGGTGAACCTGGTGGGCGTCGAGTCGGAAGAGGAGGCAGTGCGGAGGGTGGAAGCACGCGCAGCGGAGACGCCCCCGGGAAGCTGGATCGTGGGACGCGGCTGGGACGAGGGTGCCTGGGCCAGCCGGTATCCGGACCGACACCTGCTGAGCGAGCGCGTTCCCGATCACCCGGTCTGGCTCCGGGGACTCCACGGCTTTGCCGGGTGGGCGAACGACCGCGCCCTGGCCGAGGCCGGCATCACCGCCGATACCGAGCCCCCCGTGGGGGGCGAGATCCTGCTCGGCGCCGATGGCGAGCCCAGCGGCATCTTCCTGAACCGGGCAGTGGCGCTGATGGACGGCCGGGTCCCGGGACCCTCGCCGGAAGAGGTGCGGAACCGGGTCGCGAGGGCGCTGGACGAGCTCGCACGCTCCGGGTACACCTCGATCCACGACGCCGGGACCTCGGCCGAGGTTCTCGACGCCCTCGAAGCGCTTGAGGCGGAAGGGGCGCTCCCGGTGCGGGTCTACGCGATGCTGAACGCGCGGGACGAGGCCCTCTCGCGGCGCTGGATCGAAAGGGGCCCCCGGGTTGGCGACCCCGAGTCCTTCCTTCGGGTCCGGTCGGCGAAAGCCTACTACGATGCCGCGCTGGGCTCCCGGGGGGCGCGCCTTCTCGAGGACTACGCCGACCTGCCCGGACACCGGGGGGTGAGCGGGGAAGGGTACGGCTTCGACGAGGAGCTCGTGGCCGAGCTGGTCCGGGCCGGCTTCCAGGTGGGGATCCACGCCATCGGCGACGCCGGGAACCGCGAGGTGCTGGACTTCCTGGAGGCGCTCGCGAACGCGGACCCCGCGGTGCTGGAGCTCCGCCACCGCGTCGAGCACGCTCAGGTCGTGCACCCCGAGGACCTTCCCCGCTTCGGGTCGCTCCGCCTGACCGCGTCGATGGAGCCCCCCCACGCGGTCGAGGACAAGGCATGGGCGGAGGCGCGCCTCGGGCCGGAGCGGCTCCGGGGCGCCTACGCCTGGCGTTCGCTCCGGCGGGCCGGGGCCCGCCTGGTCTTCAACGCCGACCTCCCCGGCTCGGACCACGACATCCTCTACGGCCTGCATGCCGCCATCACCCGAAGGGACCGCGACCTGGAGCCCCCGGGCGGGTGGCTCCCCGAGGAGCGGATGACGCCGGAGGAAGCGGTGCGGGCCTATACCTCCTGGGCCGCCTGGTCCGAATTCGCCGAGACCGGGGGTGGCGTGATCCGGGAGGGCTTCCGGGCGGACCTGACGGCGCTGGACCTCGATCCCTTCGTGGTCGGGGCCGAACGACCGGAGGCGCTCCTCGAGGGGCGCGTGATCGGGACCTGGGTCGGGGGGCGCGAGGCGGGGCCGGGCCGGCGGTAATGCGGGAGCGCGGTCGGCGCGGCGCTCGGGGTCGCCCGGTCGGGTCCGCACCTCACGATTGCGCCGTCGCCGGGGCCGGCCTACGATGATGTTCGTTGGCCATCCCCGCCTGGCTTCGCACCTGGCATCCCGCCCCACTGCGACACCGCCACACCCCGAACCGGGAGTGTCGATCATGCGCCATCTGACGATTTTCGCTCCCACGTCGCG
>JBJHBX010000099.1:0-8492 GCA_050485725.1 Gemmatimonadales bacterium
CGGTGCTCTTCGGAGGAAACTTCCTCGAGTACGCCTACGCGGTTCCGGGCATGGATCCGGTGGACCTCCGCTACTGGGGGATCTTCTTCGCCGAGGTCTTCATCGGATTCCTCGTCTGGGGCGCCCTCGTCGCGATCTACGATGCCATGAACACGGGTGGGGTCGAATGACCGTCGACTTCCTGCTGGCCCGCTACCCTTACGCCCTGATCGCCGTTCTGATCGGCATCGGCCTCTACGGCATGACGATCAAGCGGAACCTGCTGAAGAAGGTCATCGGGATGACGATCTTCCAGACCGCGATCTACCTGCTCTACATCCAGGGGGCGACGAAGCTGGGCGCCACGATCCCGGTGCGCTCCACCGAGATCGGGCTCGCACCCGAGCTCTACATCAATCCCCTCCCGCAGGTGATCGTGCTGACCGCCATCGTGGTCGGGGTCGCCATTACCGGCGTGGCGCTTTCGCTGCTCCTCGTGGCCTATCGAAGGTACGGAACGCTCGACGAGGAAGAACTCCTCAGGCGCCTGAGGGAATCGGCGTGAGCCAGATCCCGGCCCTCATTCCGACCACCCTCCTCCTCGCAGCCCTCCTCAGCCTCCTCGTGGGGCTGAAGAGCCGGCCGGCGGGGTACGGCGTTGCCCTCGTCGGGGTACTCGTCTCGCTGGGTTTTTCGCTGGCGGGCCTCGTTCACCTCTGGGGCGGAGGTGAGCCGATCCGCTACGCCATGGGGAACTGGCTTCCCCCCATCGGGATCGAGTTCGTCTTCGACACCCTGGCCGCCTACATGGTGTCGATCATCCTCTTCGTGGGTGCGCTGGTGGTGATCTTCGCCCCGCGCTCCCTGGCGCTCGAGGCCCCGGGGAAGGAGGGTCTCGCCTGGCCCGCCATGGCGCTGGTCCTCGCCGGGCTGACCGGGATGTGCCTGACCGGCGACCTCTTCAACCTCTACGTCTTCCTCGAGATCGCGGCACTCGCGGCCTACGCCCTCCTCGCCATCGGGAGCGCCGCCGGGGCGGTGGCCACCTTCCGCTACCTGCTGATCGGCGCCGTGGGCGGCGGCTTCTACCTGATCGGGGTGGCATTCCTGTACTTCTCGGCCGGAACGCTGAACATGGCGGACCTGGCCCTTCACCTGCCCGAGCTCGTCGACTCGAGGGCGGTGCAGGCGGCGGGCGTCTTCATGATCGCGGGACTCGCCATCAAGATGGCGCTCTTCCCCTTTCACTTCTGGCTCCCGGACGTCTACACGCACGCCCCCTCGCCGGTGGCGGGACTGATCGCCCCGGTCATGACGAAGGTCTCGGCCTACGCGATCATCCGCCTCTTCCTGGACGTCTTCCCCCCGGGCTTCTTCACCGAGGGCATGCCACTCCTGGCGGTGCTGGGATGGGTCTCGGCAGCGGGGATCATCTACGGCTCGGTGCTGGCGATCGGGCAGCAGGACTACCGGAGGATGCTCGCCTATTCGTCGGTCGGGCAGCTCGGCTACATCGGGCTCGGCGTGGCCATGGCGAACCCCCTCGGCATGATCGGCGCTCTCCTGCACGTGCTGAACCACGCGCTGATGAAGGCGCTCCTCTTCCTGGTGGGGGGTATCGTGCGGTTCCGGACGGGACGGGGGCGGATCCCGGGGTACGAGGGGCTGGGGCGGAAGATGCCGTGGACCATGGGCGCCTTCACGATCGGAGCCCTGGCCATGGTGGGCATTCCCCCCACCGCGGGCTTCTTCTCGAAGTGGTACCTGCTGCTGGGCGCGGCCGATGCCGGGGCCTGGACCTGGTTCGCGGTGATCGTCGCGTCGTCGCTCCTGTCGGCCATCTACTTCTTCCGCGTGCTCGAGATGGTGTGGAGGAACCCAGACCTGGACTCGGCCTCGGAGGACCCCGAGCCGGTTCCCGAGGGAACGACGCCGCCCTCGCTCTTCGCGCCCACGGCGGTGCTCGCGGTGGCGATCATGGTCGCCGGGCTCCTGAACGTGGCCATCATCCGCGCGCTTCTCGAACGCGTCGCGGTGCCGCTGGGGGGGGGCTGAGCCATGGGTGACTTCATCCAGGCCTGGGCTCCGCTCCTGGCGATCCTGGTTTCGGCGCTGGGGGCCGTGGCCATCGTGGCCACCGGCGAGCGCCAGCGGAACCTGCGCGAGACATGGACCGTGCTTGCCGCGGTGGCCAAGTTCGCCCTGGTCCTGTCGATGCTCCCGGCCGTGCTCGCGGGGAACACCCCCGAGGTCCGGCTGGTGGAGCTCTCGCCCGGGCTCGAGCTCGCGCTCAGGGTGGATGCGGCCGGGATCCTCTTCGCGCTCTCCGCCTCGTTCCTCTGGATCCTGACCTCCTTCTTCGCCTTCGGCTACATGCGGGGTGCGAAGGAGAAGAAGCAGACCCGCTTCTTCGCGATGCTGGCCATCTGTCTCTCGGCCACCATCGGCATCTGCTTCTCGGCGAACCTGCTGACCTTCGTGGTCTTCTACGAGATCCTCTCGGTGGCCACCTATCCGCTGGTCATCCACGCGGGCTCCGAGAAGGCCTACCGGATCGGCCGGCAGTACCTGGTCTACGCGATCACCGCCGGCATGGCCCTCGTGGCGGGCATCGCCCTGGTGGCGGTGGCGCAGGGAGGCGGCCCCGGCGCGCTGGACTTCGTGGGCGGGGGCTTCATCGACCCGACGCTGTCACCGGTCCTGCTCTGGGTCATCTTCCTCTGCTTCTTCGTGGGCTTCGGGGTGAAGGCCGGCGTGATGCCGCTGCACTCCTGGCTCCCGAACGCGATGATCGCGCCCACCCCGGTCTCGGCCCTCCTGCACGCGGTCGCGGTGGTGAAGGCCGGCGTCTTCGGGTTCGTGCGGCTGGTGGGCTACACCTTCGGGCCGGAGCTTGCCGGCGCCATGGGGGCGGCAGCCTTCCTCGCGGCGCTGGCGGGCGGAACGCTCCTCCTGGCCTCCTTCATCGCGATGACGAAGGACGACCTGAAGGCGCGCCTCGCCTACTCCACGGTGGGGCACCTCTCGTACATCGTGCTCGGGGTCGCGCTCCTCGCCCCCACCGCCATGCTCGGGGCCGCCTTCCACATGGTCACCCATGCGGCCATGAAGATCACGCTCTTCTTCTGTGCCGGGACGATCTATGTCCACACGAAGAAAACGAAGGTGAGCGAGCTGGACGGGATCGGTACCCGGATGCCCCTGACCCTCTTCGCCTTCGGGGTGGGTGCCGTGGGTCTTGCCGGGGCGCCCCTCGTCGGGGGCTTCGTGTCGAAGTGGTACCTGGCCCAGGGTACCGTGCATTCGGGCTCGACGATCTTCCTTGTCTTCCTGCTCCTGAGCGGGCTCCTGAACGCGTCGTACCTGCTTCCCATCGTCACGAGGGCCTTCTTCCGCTCGTCTCCGGAGCACACGCGCCTGAACGAGGCCTCCCCCCTGATGGTCGTGCCCCTGACGGTCACGATGCTCCTCGCGGTCCTGCTGGGAGTCTGGCCCGACGGGATCTTCCACTTCTTCACGCTGTCGGAAATGGTGGTGGAATCGGTAACCGGCGCAACCTTCGACGGGGCCACCTGGTCGGGAGGCTTCCGATGAAGCGCTCCACGCTGCTCCGCGGCCTCCTTGCGGCGGGACTCGTGGGCTCCGCCCTCCTCGAGTTCGTGGGCGAGAAGTCCCCTTTCGAGCACGCCTGGGACTACCCGCTCTTCTTCGCCCTGATGGGGGCCATCGGCTGCATCGTGCTTTCGGTGGTGGCCAAGGGCATCGTGAGCCCGGTGCTGGACCGTGAGCAGGACTTCTACTCGACGGACGCCGCCGAGTACGACGAGATCGAGGCGCAGTTCGCCGCGTCGGACCAGGACGCCGACCGCGGAGGTGCGCCGTGAGCCCCTTCGGTCTCCTTCCCCCGGCCTTCATCTACCTGGTCGGTGCCCTCCTCCTTCCCCTCCTGCCCAGGAACGCTCGCCCCTGGGGCTTCCTGGTGCCCCCGATCCTCGTCCTCTTCCACCTCTCGGGGCTGTCGGAGGGGGACACGGTCACCTGGAGCTTCGCCACCTTCGAGTTGACGCTGCTCAGGGTGGATGCCCTGGCCCACGTCTTCGGGTGGATCTTCGCCCTGGTCACGCTGGTGGCGGGGATCTACGCGCTCCACGTGAAGCGGGCGGGCGAGCAGGTGAGCGCGCTCCTCTATTCCGGGGCGGCGCTGGGCGCGGTCTACGCCGGCGACCTCTTCACCCTGGTCTTCTTCTGGGAGATCATGGCCTTCTCGTCGGCCTACCTCGTGTGGGCCAGGGGCACGGCCACGGCCTCGGCGGCGGCGTGGCGGTACCTCTTCGTGCACCTCTTCGGCGGAAGCCTGCTCATGGCGGGCGTCTTCCTCCACGTGGGCGAGACGGGGTCGACGGCCTTCGAGGCCTTCGGGGGGGGACTCGCGTCCTGGCTGATCCTGCTCGGCTTCGGGCTGAATGCGGCGATGGTCCCCTTCCACGCCTGGATCGCCGACGCCTACCCGCGCGGCACGGTGACCGGGAGCGTCTTCCTGTCGGCCTTCACCACGAAGACGGCGGTCTACACGCTGGCCAGGGGCTTCGAGGGATGGGACTTCCTGGTCTGGGCCGGGCTCCTGATGGCGCTCTACGGGGTGACCTACGCGATCCTGTCGAACGACATCCGCCGGGTGCTGGCGTACCACATCGTCAGCCAGGTCGGCTTCATGGTGACCGGGATCGGGATCGGCACGGAGATGGCCCTGAACGGCGCCACCTCGCACGCCTACACCCACATCCTGTACAAGGGGCTCCTCTTCATGGCCACCGGGGCGGTGATCCAGGCCACCGGTCGGAGCCGGATGACCGACCTGGGCGGCCTCTACGCCCGCCTGCCCTGGGTCTTCTGGGCCTACATGGTGGCGGCCCTCTCGATCTCGTCGGCCCCCTTCTTCTCTGGCTTCGTGTCGAAGCCGATGACGATCTCCGCCGCCGAATACGCGAGCACCGACACGGTGGTCCTCCTGCTCCACCTGGCCTCGGTGGGCACCTTCCTCTCGGTGGGGCTCAAGCTTCCCTTCTTCACCTGGTTCGGGAAGGGACCGGAGCGACCGGTCGAGGTGCGCCCCATTCCCTGGAACATGTACGCGGCCATGGGCATCGGGGTGGTGCTGAACATCCTGCTGGGTGTCTGGCCCGATCCCCTCTACGCCATCCTCCCCCACGCCGTCGACTTCGATCCGTACGCGCTCAAGAACCTGAAGAAGGGCTTCCAGCTCCTCCTCTTCACCGCCCTCGTCTTCTTCCTGATCGCGCAGTTCCTGAAGCCGAAGGCACGGATCCAGCTTGACACCGACTGGTTCTACCGCGCCTCCAGGGAGCTGGCATGGCGGAGGATCGTGCGTCCGGTCGTGTCGGTCTTCGAGTGGGGCGAGCGTGCCTCCTGGGGGCTGGCATCGAGGGCTTACGAGCTCGGGCACGACCCGGTGGCGACGGTGGCCCGCCTGGCCGGCAGGAAGGACCCCCAGGCGACGCTGGCCGAGGGCGAGACGGCGTCGACGACCCTTCGCGTGTCGATGACGCTGATGATGATCGTGCTCCTGGCCGGGGTCCTCTTCCTCCTGGCCGCGATCTCGCTGGGCCGCCTGCGCTGACCGCCGGCCGGGCACGCACCGTCGGCCGGGGCGGTGCACCCGCCGCGCCGACCGCGTGGTCCTCAACACCGGCATGCCTCCGGGGGTCGACAGGGGGGCGAGGGCACGGTATCGTGACCCCCTTCGCCTCCCCACCTCCAGGAGACACGCCGGATGCCACGACCCCACGCCCCCGCGGCTACCCTCGCCTCGGCGACGGTAGCCGCGGTCCTCTGGGCCGGGAGCCTCCCCCAGCACGCGCAGGAGGTTCCCCAGGACCGCTACCTCGACCACGACCAGCTGACCCGCGCCGTCCAGTCACTGGCCTCGAGTCACCGAAACCTCGCCTCGGTCCGGAGCTTCGCACGAACCGACCAGGGCCGTGACGTCTGGCTCCTGACCCTCGGGAACGCGGCCACCGGCGACCTCGACGAGAAGCCGGGCCTCCTGGTCGTGGCCAACCTCGAGGCAAACCACCTGGTGGGGAGCTCGACGGCCCTCCTGACCGCCGAGTACCTGCTGACCCGGTACGGGCAGAACGACGAGGTGACCCGCCTTCTCGACGAGCGGACCGTCTACATCATCCCGCGCATGAATCCCGACGGGGCGGAGCTCTACTGGTCCATGACGGGCTACGAGCTGCCGTGGAAGCCTCACACCTCCGCCCCGGACCGCGGGGGGATGAACGACCGCGAGATCGGTCGCGACCTGAACGGCGACGGCCTCGTGACCGTGATGCGCCAGCGCCACCCCGAGGGCGAGTGGATGGTGGACCCCGACGATGCGCGCCTCCTCCGGCGGGCGGACCGGGCCCGGGCCGAACGGGGCGAGTTCAGGCTCTTCGTCGAGGGGATCGACACCACGATGGTCGAGGCCTACGTGCCGATGGGCTCCGACGGCGTCAACCTGAACCGCAACTTTCCCCACGAGTACCTCTACTTCCAGCCCCACGTGGGTCCCCACCAGGTGAGCGAGGCGGAAACCCGCGCCCTGGCCGACTTCATGTTCGAGCGGACGAACATCCAGGCGGTCCTGACCTTCAGTCCGTACGACAACCTTCGTACCCCACCCCCCGCCCAGCGGAGCGCGGCGCAGGGAACGGCCCCCGGGCCGCCGAGCGTACCCTCGAACATCCTGCCCGGGGACCGGAGCTACCACCAGTACCTCTCGGAGCGCTTCGTCGAGATGACCGAGCTCAGGGGCGACGGCGCGGAGGGCGAGGCCGGCTCCTTCCCGCAGTACGCCTACTACCAGGTCGGGGTCTTCTCCTTCACGACCCCGGTCTGGAGCCTCCCCCCCGAGGGGGCGGCGGCCCGAGCCGGTGACGCGACGCCACCTGCAGCGGCCGGGACCGGCGCGGCCGCCTCCCCGCTCGAGGGAGACTGGTCCATCGCCCTCGAGTTCGAGGGCCAGGCGGTCGATGCCGCCCTCGGAGTCGCCCGCGAAGGCGCCGGGCTCCGCGTGACGCTGGACAGCCCCGGGGGCTCGGCGGTGCTCTCGGGTCAGGGTCAGGGCGCCCAGTTCACCGCCTCGGGAGAGCTCCCGCAGGTCGGCGCCCTCTCGGTGTCCGGCCAGGTCTCGGGGAACGAGATGACGGGCACCGTCGCGCTTGGCCCCATGGGCACCCTCCCCTTCCGGGGCACCCGGGTCGGGGACGTCCCCGCCACGGCTGCCGCCGCGCCGCGCCCCGCGGCCGGCGCCGCCCAGGCCGGGCGCGGCACCACGCCCGACCACCGGTGGCTCCGCCACTTCGATGAGACCGGGCGGGACGGCTTCATCGACTGGACGACCGCCACGCACCCGCAGCTGGGCGAGGTCGAGGTGGGAGGCTTCCGTCCGAACGCCCGGGTGAACCCGCCGGCCGAGGAGGTGGCCGAGCTTGCGCGTGCCCACGCGGAGTTCTTCGTCTGGCTCGGCAACCAGACCGCCGAGGTCGAGATCGTCGAGACCCGCGTCGAAGCCCGGGGGGAGGGGGTCTGGGAGGTGCATGCCACGGTGGCCAACGAACGCTACCTCCCGACCCAGACCCAGATGGGACAGCGGATCCGGTTCAACCGCCCCATCACCGTCCGCCTCCTCCCCACCCGGGGCCTGACGGTCCTCACCGGGAACATCCAGCAGCAGGTGCCCCGGCTCGAGGGAATGGGGGGTCGCAGGACCTTCTCCTGGCTCGTGCAGGCCCCGGCCGGCACGACGATTCCCCTGGAGGTCTTCGCCGAACGCGCGGGCGGCCTTCTCACCTCCTCCATCACCCTCCGCTGAGGAGAAGGGCCATGACGAACCCACGGAAGTCCCGGTTCACCGCGCTCCTCGCCGGAGCCGCGCTCACGACCGTCGCCCTGGCCGGTACGCTGGCCGCCCCGGCCCCGGTCGAGGGGCAGTTCTTCTCGCAGCCCGATCGCGAGCCCACCGTGAACCTGCGCTGGGACCGCTACTACGACTACCCGCAGATGACCGAGGCGCTTCGGCGTCTCGTGGCCGCCTACCCGAGGTTCCTGACCATGGAAAGCATCGGGAAGTCGTGGGAGGGGCGTGACATCTGGGCCATCACGATCAACAACCCCGACACCGGGCCGCACCACGAGAAGACGGCCTTCTACGCCGACGCGAACATCCACGGAAACGAGATCCAGGGTACCGAGACGAACATGTACCTGGTCTGGTTCCTGATGGAGAACTACGACCACCTGGAGAAGGTCAGGGAGCTCGTCGACACCCGGGCCTTCTACATCATTCCGTCGATGAACCCCGACGCGCGCCAGCAGTGGTTCGAGTCGGGAGCACCCTCGCGAAGCGGCGTGCGCCCCACCGACCAGGACGGGGACGGTCGCGCGAACGAGGACCCACCCCAGGACCTGACCGGGAACCGCGAAGTTCTCCAGATGCGGAAGTACAC
>JBJHBX010000100.1:0-8449 GCA_050485725.1 Gemmatimonadales bacterium
GGCGAACTCCCGGAACCCCTCCGCCACGTCCGACAGGTTCCGGACCCCGAAGGCCACCATGGCGGCGTCGAAGGTGGCATCGGGAAAGGGGAGCCGAAGCGTGTCGGCGCAGAGGGGCCGGATCGGGGCGCCGTCGAGCTTCCCCTTCCCCTCGACCAGCATCGGTCGGGCGAAGTCCGACGCCACGACCTCGCCCCGGAAGGAGCGCCGCCGCGTCAGTTCGAGGCTCAGGTCGTAGGTTCCCGCGCAGGCGTCGAGGACCCGGGCCGGGCGGTCAGCCGGGAGCCCCAGCATGTCCACCGCCTTCCTCCGCCAGCGCCGGTCGATGTTCAGGCTCAGCACGTGGTTCAGGAGATCGTACCGGGGGGCGATCTCGGAGAAGATCGTCTGGACCTGGTTCTCGCGGGCGCGTCCCTGTTCGGGGCGGGCCTCGGGGGTTGTCGCCATCGGATCGGAATCGGGGTAGAATGATGGGTTGCCCGGGGGGCACTCCGGGGCCCTGAAACTTCGACCCGCGGCCCCTCGTAGGGAACCCCGGAGAAGGGGCGCCGGGAGGGCGCGAGCCCGGGGATGCAGCGGAAATGGACCCGCCTCGCGTCCCGCGGTTCCCCTGCACCACGCGGCACGCCGACCCCGGCGCGCATCCCACGGATCCCGGACTCCGGAGTCCCGACCGTTGGCTTCATCGGTGGACTGGACAGCCCTTGACGACCGCGAGGTCGTGGCCCTCGCCTGCAAGGGGCGGGAGACCGCGTTCCGCGAGCTGCTCGCACGTTACGAGCGGCCCGTGTTCTCGCTCGTCGTGCGCATGGTCCGGAACCCCTCGGTGGCCGAGGACCTGGCGCAGGAGGCCTTCATCAAGGCCTTCCATGCCCTGGGCAGCTACGACCCCAGCTACAAGTTCTCGAGCTGGCTCTTCAAGATCGCGAACAACCTGACCATCGATCACCTCCGGAAGCGGCAGCTTGACACCGTCTCGATGCACGGCGGCGCGAACGCCCTCTCGGGCGAGGAGCAGGAACGCACCCGCCTCCACCTGGCCGACGGCGGCGAGACCCCCGAAGAGTACACGGCGAACCGTGAGCTGGGAGGTCACATCGAGGACGCCATCGGCCGCCTCCGCCCCGAGTACCGGACCGCCATCCTGCTCCGCCACGTCGAGGGCCACAGCTACGAGGAAGTGGCCGAGATCATGGAGGTCCCGCTGGGCACGGTGAAGACGTACATCCACCGCGGACGCCACGAACTCAAGGACCTGCTGGCCGAGGTGGCGGCATGAACCACCGAAACCCGGGCGACCCCGAATCCGTAGGGATGGGCGAACCCCGTAACGAGGAGCGGACGGCCATGGCCTTCCCGAACGGACATCCCGAGAGCGCGCGGCTGGAGGCGAAGGCCGCAGGCGAGCTCGCGCCCGACGAGGCGCGGCTGGTCGAGGCGCACCTGGCGAGCTGCGCCCGGTGCCGCTCCGAGGTGGAAGGGTGGGAGCTCCTCTTCTCGGAGCTCGATGGGCTCCCGGCCCCGGGCCCGAGCCCCGACTTCGCGGCGCGGGTCATGGCCCAGGTCGAAATCCGTCCGCCCCTGGCACATCGGCTGGCCGACCGCTTCTACGGAACCCTCCGCTCGCTCCGGACCCTCCGCGCCCGTCCGGCGCCGGCGTCTGCGACGGGCGAGGGCGTCCCCGGCCCCCGCGGCCTCGAGCCCCTTCCCGGGGTGCGTCACCTGACTCCCTCCGGCATCCAGGACTACCTCGACGGGCTCCTGGCCGCACGCGTCCGGCACCGGGTCGAGGCCCACGTCGCGACCTGCGGCGCCTGCCGGACCGAGGTCGAGGGGTGGAAGGTCCTCGTGACCGGCCTCGAGGCGCTCGCACCGGTGGCGCCCCCGGCCGGCTTCGCCGACCGCGTCATGGCCCGGGTCCAGGTGGCGGCGGTGGCCCGCGTGACGCAGGCCCAGTCGGCCCGGGAGCGGGCGTCCCTCGGCACCCGCCTCGCAGCGCGCGTGGCGGAGGGGGCCGGTCGCCTCCTCCCCTCGACCCGCCGGGGCTGGCTCGTCGCGGGGGGGGTGGCCATCGCGCCCGCCGCCGGCGTCGTCGCGGCGATCGCGGCGGTGGTCCTCCACCCGCTCCTGACCTTCGGCGACCTCTTCACCTTCTTCCGCTGGCGGGCACTCGACGCGGTGGGGGGGGTGGGGGCCGCCGCGATGTCCCGCCTGGTCGAAAGTCCCATCGTCCATACCCTGGTCGAGGCCCTTTCGGCCCTGGTCCAGGCTTCCCCGGCCGCCCTCGGAGGCGCCGCCACGCTGGCGGTGGTCCTCCTGGGCACGGCGACCCTCGTCGTCTACCGGAACCTCATTGCACCCTCGCTCACGGGGGAGGCGCATGCTCAGCGTACATCCTGATCGCGGGGCCCGCTTCGGGCTCCTTTCCCTGCTCGCGCTGGTCGCGGGCCTCGGCGTCGGCGCGTCCCTCGGGGCGGCGCCCGCCTCGGCCCAGGAGCGTCCGGTCGTCTACAACGAGGTGAACGTGTCCAGCCAGGGCGCGGGCATCACCCTCGAGTTCGAGGGCGGCGAGCGGCTCTCGGTGGAACTCCGCGGAGGGGTGCTCCGCATCGATGGCGCCGAGGCGGGCCGCTACACGGCCGGGGACGCGCTGGACCAGGCATGGCGGGCGCTGCTCGGGCAGGCGATCGCCGCCGACAACGGCGAGGTGGCCCGGCTCCTGGCCGACTGGTCCTCGCCCGGGGGGCTTTCGGGAGATGCGGAGCGGGCGGGTCGGGTGCTGGCGGAGCGACTCCGCGGCGCCCTGGCCCCCACCGCCGCCACCACCGCCGGTTCGGCCGGCGCCGCAGGCGGGGTCATGCTTTCGCTTGACCAGGCGGCGCAGCAGTCGATCCTCCAGTGGATCGTCCGCTCGCCCGAACGGGCGGGCCAGGTCGCCCTCCTCCTCGAGGGGCGCGCCATCGAGTCGCTGGAACTCCGGATCGGCGAGCGCGTCGAGGTCGACGAGGGCGAGACGATCGAGGGGACCCTCCTCGTCATCGACGGCGACCTGTACCTCGACGGAGCGGTCACGGGCGACGTGCTCCTGCTGGGCGGAAGCATCCGGCTCGGAGACGAGGCCCGGGTCGGTGGGGATGTCCGCTGGCTCGACGGCGACCTCCGCGGGAACCGCGACGGGGTGGCCGGGAGCCTGACCGCCCTTGCCCTTCCCGAAGCGCCCGAGACGCCCTCGGTGGCCGATATCCGGGCCGAGGTGGAGCGGGGCATCCGCGACGGCATGCGCGCCACCGGCACGACCCGGTCGACCCGGAGTGCCCCGGGCTTCTTCCGGAACCTGGTCTCCGGGGTGGGCGGGCTCCTCCAGACGGCGGTGACCTTCGCCCTCCTGCTCGGGATCGGCATGGCGATCCTCTATTTCTTCCCCCGCCACTTCGAGATCATGGCCCGGACGGCGGCGAACGTCCCCGGGCGCGCCTTCGCGGTGGGTTGGGCGGGGCTTCTCCTTTCGCCCTTCGCCTGGATCGCGGGGATCGTGCTGCTCGCGGCCACGATCATCGGGATTCCCGTGATGCTGCTCTGGCTGCCGCTCTTCTGGGCGGCCATGGCGGCGGCGATTCTCGTGGGCTTCCTCGTGGTGAGCCGCAACATCGGGACCTGGTGGGTGCGGCGCGGGCAGGGCTACCAGCCGCAGGGCATCGACACGGAACAGCCCGCCGCCCGCCTCGGCATCGGGCTCGCCCTCTTCCTCGCGGCCTTCGCCGCGGCGAGTGTCCTCGAGATCGGCGGATCGCTCTTCAAGGTCTTCCAGGTCGTGTTCGTGGCGGCCGGGAGCGTGGTCGTGGTGAACGCCGCGGTCATGGGGCTCGGGGCCGTGCTCCTGTCCCGCGCGGGGCGCGACCGCCGCTGGGCCGGCAGCATGGCCGGCATCGGCGGGCTGGACGACCTTGACCTGGGAGACGACCCCTTCGAGCCCGGACCCGGCCGCGGACCCAGGCCCGGCCCTCGACCTGGACCCAGGCCCGGACCCGGGCCTGGCCCTCGGTCCGGCGCGTGGGAGGGTTCCCATGCCGAGGCCACCCACGGCCCCCGCGAGGCACCCCGGACCGACCCGGGTGACGCGCCGGACGCCGGCGCCCCCGGTGAGGCGCCGAGATGAAGCGTGGCAGCCCGACGGTGCGCACCTTGCTCCGACGCTCCGGAGCGGCCGTGGCCGCGCTCCTCGCGGCGCCCGCCCTCGGCGGCCTCGCGGGTGGCTCGGGCCCGGGTGCGAGCCTGGGTGCAACCCTGGGCACCGGAAGCCACCAGCTCTTCGCGCAGAGCTGGGCCACGGCCCAGTTCGAGCGGCAGGCCGCAGCCCTGGACGAACTCCGGGTCGAGGTCAGCTACGGCGCGGGTACCTTCCGCCTTTCCGCGGTCGAGGGCACCCATCTCTACCGCGCCCGGGTACGCTACGACGAGGAGACCTTCCGGCCCACCCACGAGCTGAGCGGAAACCGGCTCCGGATCGGGGTCGAGGGCACCGCTTCCGGCGGCCGCCGCGTCTCGCTGCGCGGCGACATGGAAGAGGCGGAGCTGGACCTGCGGCTGAGCCGTCGGGTTCCCTCGCGCCTCGAGCTCGCGCTGGGCGCGGTGCGCGCCGACCTTGACCTGGGCGGCATTCCGCTCCGGGCGCTGGAACTGTCGACCGGGGCCTCCGAGACCTCGGTCCGGGTCAGCACACCGAACCCCGAGACCCTGGCCTCGGCCTCGTTCAAGGTCGGGGCGGCCGCCTTCGAGGCCCGGGAACTGGGCAACCTGCGCGCCCGCGAGATCCGTGTCGAGGCCGGGGTCGGCGAGGTCAAGCTCGGCTTCGAGGGCCTCTCGGCCGGCGAAACCTCGGTCCGGGCCTCGGTCGGGCTCGGCGCCCTCGAGATCAGCGTGCCGCAGAACGTGGGCGTCCACGTGACGCGCTCCGGCTTCTTCTCGTCGATGAACGCGCCGGGGCTCGACCGAAACGGGAACAGCTGGGTCTCGCCCAACTGGGATTCGGCATCGGTGCGGCTGAGGGTGGTGGTCGAGAGTGCCATGGGGAGCGTGTCGGTGGTCAGGACGCGCTGACGGGACCAGGGCGCCGCGCTGCCGACCTCACCTTCACCGTGGCTGAATCTTTCCGCCGCGGGTAACGTAATGGAGTTCGAAGGACCGAACTGGAACTCACGCCGGCCCCCGGGCCGGTTCAACGCCCCCTGGAGGACATCATGATCGGCACGCTCCTCACCTTCTTCGCCGTGGGCCTCGTGGCGCTCGTGGCCATCTCCATCGTGCTGGCGGTGGTGGGTACCGTGTTCTCGCTGGCCTTCGGACTCGTGAGCTTCCTTCTCTTCAAGGTCGCCCCGATCCTGCTGCTGGGCTGGATCGTGCTGAAGGTCATCGACCGCGGGCGCAAGCCCCAGGAGCTGTCGACGGCCGACCGGGAGTGGCTCGAGAGCGGGAACTGATCGCAGGGCCCGGGCCGCGAGGCCCGGGGTGGCGCAGCTGCTCCGGTCAGGCCTCGGCCGGCCCGGGGCGCCAGGCGGTGGCGGCCTCGAGATCGTCCACGAGTCCCCCCGCCGGATCCACCTGGGCGGCGGTCCGGTCGCCCATCTCCTCCGGAAGGACACCCCATTCGCGCAGGTCCTCGAGCGTCTCGGGGAAGTCGCGGACCACCACGTGGAGCGGGCTCGTGCTCAGGAACGCACGGGTCGGGCGGGGGAGGAAGAACCCCTTCATTCCGTCCCCCCGTCGGGCGCCGGACCACCCCGCATCCTTGCCAGTTCGCCCTTCCCCGCGATGATGGGAGGCGCCGATTCCGACGCCGCCTTCCGGAGCGCCTCGAAGACGCGGGCAGCGACGCCGGCAAGGGCGACGCCGGCCGCGGACCCGGCCTCGCCGATCACCGTCGGAACCCCTGCATCTCCGGCACGGCGCACCGACACGTCCAGGGGGACACGCCCCAGGAAGTCGAGCCCCATCTCGCGGGCGAGCTGCTCCGCGCCCCCTTCGCCGAAGACCTCGCCCGACATGTTCTCGACCACGCCGAGCACCGGCGTGTTCACCCGCTGGAACATCTTGACCCCCCGACGCACGTCACCCGTCGACACCGCCTGCGGGGTCGATACCATGACCGCGCCGTGCACGTCGATGGTCTGCACCAGCGAGAGCTGCGCGTCACCGGTCCCAGGGGGCATGTCGACGACCATCACGTCGAGGGGGCCCCAGTCCACCTGCTCCAGGAACTGCTTCAGGATCCCCGCAATGAGGGGACCCCGCATGATGGCCGGCTGCTCCTCCTCGAGAAGGAAACCCAGGCTCATGAGGCGCACTCCATGGGCCTCGAGAGGCTCGATCAGCTCCTTTCCCTTCTCACCGACGACCCGCGGACGCCGCGTCTCGCCGAACATGCGGGGAATGTTCGGCCCGTAGATGTCGGCATCGAGGAGCCCGACCCGGAGTCCCTCGCGGGCGAGGGCGGCGGCCAGGTTCGTGGCCACCATCGACTTCCCGACACCCCCCTTCCCCGAGCTCACCGCGACCACGTGCTCCACCTGCCGGAGAAGCCCCGGCTGTGGCGTCGGCGCGGGGACCGAGCCCGGACGAAGCCCGCCACCCGGCGGGGAGGCCGGGGCACCCGTTCCGGCCGGCCCTGCGGTGGGAGTCGTCCCCGGCGCACCCCCGGCCTGCGGGAGCTGCACGTTGACCTTGACCTTCGATACCCCCTCGACCCCGGTGGCCGCGGTCCGGGCTTCGCGGACGATGGAGCCCGGGTCCTCGGGACGAAGGAGAATGGCGAAGCGGGTCGAGCCGTCCGCATCGACCTCGAGGTTCTGGACGTGCCCTCCGGACACGATGTCTTCGCCCGTGTGCGGGTGCATGACCCCCGAGAGGGCCGTCATCAGCGAACGCTTGAGCGCTTCCTGGTCCATGAACGCAGCTTCTTCCTGGCTTCGGGAAAGTGGCGCGGGGCCCGCTCCACCGGGTGGAAGCGGGCCCCGCCGAACCGGGCACCTCGCGGCGGAGGCGCTCCGGGCATCCGCCTCAGACGGCCATGACCTCGGTCACCTCGGGAAGCGTGCTCCGGAGCCGTCGCTCGATCCCCTCCTTGAGCGTCACCATCGAGATCGGGCAAGACTCGCACGCACCCATCAGGCGGAGCTGCACGACCCCGTCCGACTCGTCGAACCCCAGGAACTCGACGTCGCCGCCATCGGCGTGAAGCGCCGGGCGGATCTGCTCCAGGACCTGGAGAATCTGCTCTTCCTTGTTCATGCTCCGGATCCTCGGTCGGGGGGACGCAGGCGGGCCCTTATCAAGAATGATTCTAAACAAGCACCCTGCGCCGGGTCAACGATCGCGTGTCGCCAGCGCCCGGCCGAAATCGTCCCTCAGGTCCTCGAACCCCTCGAGTCCCACCGAGATCCGCACGAAGCCGTCGGGGATTCCCATGGCGGCGCGATCCTCCGGCGACATCGACCGGTGCGAGGTCAGGCGCGGGAGGGAAACCAGCGTCTCGACACCACCCAGGCTGGGGGCGAGCGACGCCAGGTGCAGCCCTCGGACGAAGGCGTCGGCCGCGTCCCGCCCGCCCGCGAGCACGACCCCCATCATCCCTCCGGGGCCATCGAGGAGCTCGTCGGCCAGCGCGCGGTCCGGGTGGTCCGGCCGCGACAGGTGGATCACCCGTTCCACCTCCGGCCGGTCGGCGAACCACGCGGCGAGCGCGGTGGCGGTCTCGCCTTGGCGACGAACCCGCACGCCCAGGGTGCGGAGCCCGCGGTCGAGGAGCCAGGCGGCATGGGGATCGAGGCTCGGTCCATACAGGTGGAGGAGGCCCCGGATCTCGGCCACCAGTGCCGAGGGCCCGCAGACCACGCCCCCGATCAGGTCCGAGTGCCCACCCAGGTACTTCGTGGCCGAGTGGACCACCAGGTCGGCGCCGTGCTCGATGGGACGCAGGTTCACGGGCGTTGCGAAGGTGGCATCGACCACGAGCGGAATGCCCTTCTCCCGGGCCAGGAGCCCTACCGGCCGAAGGTCGAAGAGCCTGAGCGTCGGGTTGGTCGGAATCTCCAGGTAGAGCCCGCGCGTGTTGTCCCGCAGGGCCTCCCGCCAGCTCCTCGGCCGGTCGGGATCGACGAAGCTCACCTGCACCCCGCGGCGGGGAAGCTCCTCCTCCATGAAGGTCCGGGTCGCCCCGTACAGGTGCGACGAGCTGACCAGGTGGTCGCCCTGGCGGGTGAGGGCCAGCAGGCTCAGCGTGATCGCCGCCATCCCGCTTGCCACCGCGAGCCCGTCCTCCGCCCCCTCGAGCGCGGCCACCTTTCTCCCGACCGCAAGCTGGTTCGGGTTCGTGCCGTAGCGCGCGTAGCGAAGTGGCCCCGGGTCGTCCGGGCCGCCCCCGAAGTAGGTGGCCGACTGGACGACCGGGGGCCTG
>JBJHBX010000101.1:0-8366 GCA_050485725.1 Gemmatimonadales bacterium
TCCCGGGTGGGGCGACGGGGTGAATCCGTGGCAGGTTCCTTGCTCCCCCTTCCGAAGCCGATCCGCTTCCGCCATCGTGGGAGCGCGGCGAAGGGGCGCGATCCGCGACCCGGCGAACGATCGGCGCGGCACCGATGACGGCACGCGCGATCATGGAATCCGTTCAGGGAGAGAGAATGACCTTCGGAGTGGTGGGGCTCGGATACGTCGGGTTGCCCCTGGCCGTGGAGGTGGGCTCCACCGGGCTCGACGTCATCGGGTTCGACGTGAACCCCTCGGTCGTGGACGGGGTGAACCGGGGAGAGAGCCATATCGGTGACGTGGCCTCCGACCAGGTCACCGCGCTCCGGGAGGGGGGGCGCCTCGAGGCCACCACGGACATGTCGAGGCTCGCCGCCTGCGACGTGATCTCGATCTGCGTGCCGACCCCGCTCGGGAAGACCCGCGAGCCCGACCTCTCCCACGTGGTGGCCGCCGGACGCGCGGTCGCCGCTGCGCTTCGTCCAGGCCAGGTCATCGTGCTCGAGAGCACGACCTACCCGGGGACGACGCGGGAGGTGCTCCTCCCCCTCCTGGAGGCCGGCGGGCTGCGGGTCGGCTCCGACTTCAATCTCTGCTTCTCTCCGGAGCGGGTGGATCCCGGCAACCCTGTCTGGAAGACCCGGAACACCCCGAAGGTCATGGGCGGGATCACCCCCGCCTGCCTCGACCGCGCGCGGGCCGTGTACGAGCGCTTCATCGACACGATCGTCCCGGTCTCGAGCCCCGAGGCGGCCGAGCTCGTCAAGGTCCTCGAGAATACCTTCCGTGCGGTGAACATCGGCCTCGCGAACGAGACGGCGCAGATCGCCGACCGCCTCGGGGTGGACATCTGGGAGGTGATCGAGGCGGCGGCGACGAAGCCCTTCGGCTTCATGAAGTTCACCCCCGGGCCCGGGCTCGGGGGTCACTGCATCCCCATCGACCCCCAGTACCTGAGCTGGAAGATGCGGACCCTCGACGTGAAGACCCGCTTCATCGACCTGGCCCAGGAGGTGAACGGGGAAATGCCCCTCTTCGTCGTCGGGAAGATCCAGGAGGCGCTGAACGCGGCGCGGAAGCCGGTGAATGGTTCCACCGTCCTGCTCCTCGGCGTGGCGTACAAGCCCGACATCGACGACGTACGCGAGTCGCCCGCCTTCGAGATCGCGAAGGAGCTGGAGCGCCTGGGCGCGGAGGTGAGCTACCACGACCCGCACGTTCCCGAGCTGCACGAGGGCGGAATCGAGATGCGGAGCGTCGAGCTCACCGACGAACGCCTGCAGGAGGTGGACTGTGCGGTGATCGTGACGGACCACGCGGCGCTCGACCTGGATCGGATCTGGGAGAAGAGCCGGATTCTCGTGGATTCCCGGAACGCCACCGCCCGCATCGCCGCGCGAGCCGGGGAGACGCCCCTGCGGCGCTGGATCGTGAAGGGCGGAACCCGCTGACCGGCCTCCCCGTCCCTCCCCCCAGAACCTCGATCATCGGTCCACGGGTACCCGCGGGCGGGCCCGGGATCGTGGAGCCAGACGCCATGCGTGTTCTCGTGACCGGCGGTGCCGGGTACATCGGAAGCCACACCTGCGTGAGCCTCGTCGAGGCCGGGCACGACCCGGTCGTGCTCGACAACCTCTCGAACGCCTCGCCCCGGGTCCCGGAGCGGATCCGGGAGCTGACGGGCGCACCCGTACCCTTCGTCGAGGGGGACATCCGCGACCGGGCGCTCGTCGCCGAGGTGCTCGAGGCGCACCGGATCGATGCCGTGATCCACTTCGCCGCCATGAAGGCGGTGGGGGAGAGCGTTGAGCGTCCCCTCGACTACTTCGACAACAACATCGGTGGTACGATCCAGCTGCTGCGCGCGATGGCCGATGCAGGGGTTGGACGTCTCGTCTTCAGCTCCTCCTGCACCGTTTACGGGGATCCGGAGCGGATCCCGGTGGACGAGACGGCCGCGCTCCGCGCCGCGAACCCGTACGGCCGAACGAAGCTCGTGATGGAGCAGCTGATCGAGGACCTCTGCCGCTGCGATGCGGGGTTCTCCGCGACACTCCTCCGCTATTTCAACCCCGTCGGCGCGCATCCGAGCGGCCGTATCGGGGAGGACCCCCGGGGCGTCCCGCAGAACCTCGTCCCCTTCGTCTCGCAGGTGGCGGTGGGCCGTCGGGACCGGCTCCGGGTCTTCGGCGGCGACTGGCCGACCAAGGACGGCACGGGGGTCCGGGACTACATTCACGTGGTCGACCTGGCGGAGGCGCACGTTGCGGCGCTGCACCATGTGGCCACCATGGACGGAGGAGAGGTGCTGGCGGTCAACCTCGGCACCGGGCGCGGGCACTCGGTTCTCGAGGTGATCCGGGCCTTCGAGGAGGTCTGCGGCCGGGCGATTCCCTTCGAGGTCGTGGAGCGCCGCCCGGGCGACGTGGCGCAGATCTGGGCGGACACGGAGCTGGCCCGGAACGTGCTCGGTTGGCAGGCCCGTCTCGGGCTCGATTCGATGTGCGCGGACGCGTGGCGATGGCAACAGGAGAACCCGGATGGTTTCGACGGCGCCGGGGCTCCGGAGGGGACCTGACCGTTACGCGGTCGCGACCTGCAGGACACATGACGGGAGAAACTTCCAGCACATGAACATTGGCGTGATCGGAACCGGGTACGTGGGCCTCGTGGTGGGCGCGGGCTTCGCCCACTCCGGGAATGACGTGATCTGCGCGGATATCGACGAGGAGAAGGTCCGGCGGCTGAACGAGGGGGAGATCCCCATCTACGAGCCGGGGCTGGACGAGCTGGTCGCCGACAACCTGGCCGCGGGGAGACTCTCGTTCACCACCGACGTCGAGGACGCAGTCAGGCGGTCCCGCATCCTCTTCATTGCCGTGGGGACCCCACCCGGCGAGGACGGCTCCGCCGACCTGAAGCACGTGCTCGCGGTCGCCCGGACGATCGGGCGCTCCATGGACGGGGAGCGCATCGTGATCACGAAAAGCACGGTCCCCGTGGGGACCGCCGCCCGCGTCCGGGAGGCCATCCAGGCGGAGACCTCGCATCCGGTGCACGTGTGCTCGAACCCGGAGTTCCTGAAGGAGGGCGCTGCGGTCGAGGACTTCATGAAGCCGGATCGCGTCGTCCTGGGCGTTGACGATCCCGCGGTGGGGGAAGAGCTCCGGGAGCTCTACGCGCCCTTCGTGCGCACCGGGAACCAGATCCTGCTCATGGACATCGCGTCGGCCGAGATCACGAAGTACGCCGCAAACGCGATGCTCGCGACCCGGATCTCGTTCATGAACATGATCGCGGCCCTCTGCGAAGCGACCGGCGCAAGCGCCGACCAGGTGCGACTCGGGGTCGGGAGCGACGACCGGATCGGCCCGAGCTTCCTCTTCCCCGGAATCGGGTACGGGGGGTCGTGCTTCCCGAAGGACGTGAAGGCGCTGATCAGGACGCTGAATGCGTCGGGGCTCGACGCCGGCATCCTCGAGGCGGTGGAGGCCGTGAACGAGCACCAGAAGGGCTTTGCACTCAGGATCCTCGAGGAACGCCTGGGCTCGGACCTGACCGGTCGGACCATCGCGGTCTGGGGGCTCAGCTTCAAGCCGAACACCGATGACATGCGGGAAGCCCCCTCGCTCGTGACCGTCGAGGGCGTGCTCGAGCGGGGTGGACGAGTCGTCGCCCACGATCCGGTGGCCATGGACGAGGCGCGCCGCCACCACTTCGGGGACCGCGTCATCTATGCGACCTCGAACTACCACGCGCTGGAAGACGCCGATGCGCTGGTCCTCCATACGGAGTGGCATCCCTACCGCCGGCCGGACTTCGGCCGGATGCGCCGGGTCATGCGTGGAAACCTGGTCATCGACGGCCGGAGCATCTTCCCGCCGGATCGGATGAGGGAGCACGGCTTCGAGTATCTTTCCATCGGTCGCCCCGCCGTGACCGGCGCCTCCCGCGTCACCGATCCCTCCACCTGACACGACCGTCATGCGCATCGTGATCACCGGCGCCGCCGGCTTCCTGGGGTCCCACCTCGCGGAGCGCTTCCTGGACGACGGGCACGAGGTCGTGGGCGTCGACAACTTCATCACCGGTTCCCGGGAGAACATCGCCCTGCTCCAGGAGCGGGAAGGGTTCCGCTTTCACCTGCACGACGTCTCGACCCCGCTCTTCCTGGCCGGTCCGGTGGATGGCGTGCTCCACTTCGCGTCGCCCGCGAGCCCCGTTGACTACCTCGAGTTCCCGATCCAGACGCTGAAGGTGGGGAGTCTCGGGACCCACAACACGCTCGGCCTGGCCCGCGAGAAGGGCGCCCGCTTCCTCCTCGCCTCCACCTCGGAGGTCTACGGCGATCCCTCCGTCCATCCGCAGCCCGAGAGCTACCGGGGGAACGTCGATCCGGTGGGGCCGCGCGGCGTGTACGACGAGGCGAAGCGCTTCGCCGAGGCCATGACCTCCGCCTACCGGAGCCATCACGGCCTCGACACCCGGATCGTGCGGATCTTCAACACCTACGGACCGCGCATGCGGCCGGGCGACGGGCGGGTCGTCTCGAACTTCATCGTTCAGGCGCTGCGAGGGGAGCCGCTGACCGTCTACGGTGACGGCTCCCAGACCCGGTCCTTCTGCTACGTGGACGACCTTGTCGAGGGGATCTGCGGACTCTTCCACGGGGACCATCCGGGGCCGATGAACCTGGGCAACCCCGACGAGTTCACCGTGATGGAGCTGGCCGAGGAGATCCTCCGCCTGGTCCACCCGGACGAGGACCCCGAAGGTGTGCTCGAGGCACCGGGTCGGCTTCGACGGCTCCCGCTTCCCACCGACGATCCGAAGGTGCGCCAGCCCGACACGACGCTCGCCCGGCAAGAGCTGGGCTGGTCGGCCCGCGTGAGCCTCCGGGAGGGGCTCGCCCGCACGATCCCATGGTTCCGCCGGCGGGTGGAGGCCGACGACGCCCGGGCCCGGCCGCTGGGCTGATCCCCCGGCGTCGACCCGCCGCCGCCCACCCCGGGATTCGGGGTCCACATGAGAGGCTCCCGCACGCGATCCTTTCGGGGTGAGGCGGGTTATATTTCTCCCATGACACCGATCCATCGACGTTCCGCGCACCCGGGCGCCACGCCGGCGACGGCCCGGCCGGCCGGCCGAGCCGGCCCCCTTTCGCGCGCACTTCCCGTCGCACTCCTTGCGGTCGTGTCCGCGCTGGCACCCGCGTGCACGGCCGCGGGCTCCGAGGAGGAAGCCATACGCAGGGGAGATGCGGCCTTCGCCCAGGGCGCCTTCAATGATGCCCTGGCGGAGTACCGGCTCGCACTCCGCCAGGGGAACGACCGGGCAGAGACCTGGCTCCGGGCAGGCCACGCGTTCGCGCGCGTCAATCGGATCGACGAGGCAAGGGAGCACTACCAGGCTGCCATCGCCCGGGATTCCACCCTCGCCGACCAGGCGGCTTCGGACCTTCTCCGGGTGGCCCGTCGTGCCGTCGAGCGCCGCGACGGCATCGTGGCGAGCGCGGCCGCCGACGCCGCGGCCCGGATCCGCCCCGGGGTGTCGCTCTCCGGCGTAGCGATCGACCTTGCCCGGCATTACGTCCGCAGCGCCCAGCCCGCACAGGCTCTTCCCTTCTTCCAGAAGGCCCTGTCCGAGAACCCCGACGATCCGCAGGTCCTGCTGGAGCTGGCCCTGGCCCACGAGCAGCTCGGGGACTGTGAACGCGCCCTCGCCTTCTTCGAGCAGGTCCGGCCGAGGGTCCAGCCGAATCGTCGCTCCGAGGTGGACTGGCAGATCGGCAACTGTTCCTTCCAGCTCGCCCGCGAGGCCGCGGACCGCGGTTTCTCCGACGAGGCGCTCCGAATGTACCGGGCCATGACCGACCTGGGTGAACCGAGGAACCTCCTGGGGCAGGCCTGGTTCGACGCCGCCGAGATCCTCGCCCGGCGCGGGGAGTGCACCGCGGCCGCCGCGGCCTTCGAGCGGGTCGTGCAGGTGGAGAGCGGGAACGGCGCGCTGGCCACGCGGGCGCGGGACCGGATCGACCAGATCCGCTTCCGACGCGGTGGCGAGGGCCCCTGTTGAACGTCGGTCCGGCCGGGGTCTCGGCCACCACCGGTCACATCCTCACGATCTCCACGCCCCGCCCCCCTCGCCGCCGGCCACGGGCGTCGAGCCCGGGCCCCGCCACCGAACCGCCAGGAGCCATGCGATGTCGGCCTCGATGAACGTACCTCTCCTCGATCTCCGGTCCCAGTACCGGGCCCTGAAATCCGAGCTGGATGCCGCCGTCGAGAGGGTCGTGGCGTCACAGGGGTTCATCATGGGCCCAGAGGTGGATGCCTTCGAGAAGGCGTTCGCGGACTACGTCGGCGTCCCGCACGCCGTCGGCTGTGCATCGGGGACCGACGCGCTTCTCCTCCCCCTCCGTGCGCTGGACCCCCGGCCGGGCGACGAGGTGATCCTGCCGGCCTTCACCTTTTTCGCCACGGCAGGTGCGGCGTGGAACGCCGGCTTCAGGCCCGTCTTCTGCGACATCGATCCGGCGACCTTCAACGTGGACCGGAAGCGTCTCGAGGCGGCGTGGAGCGAACGCACCCGGGCCGTGATTCCGGTGCACCTCTTCGGCCAGATGGCGCCCATGGGAGAGATCATGGCGCTGGCGGAGGAGCGCGGCGCGATGGTCCTCGAGGACTGCGCCCAGGCCGTCGGGGCACGGCAGGCTGCAACCGTCGCGGGGCGTCCGGGGGCTGCGGAGGGGGTGATGGCGGGGGCCGTGGCCGACGCGGGCGCCTTCTCCTTCTTCCCGACGAAGAATCTCGGGGGGTTCGGGGACGGGGGGCTCGTCACCTCGCTCGATCCGGAGCTGGCCGAGCGGGTCGCGAAGCTGCGGGTGCACGGGGGGCGGCAGATGTACCATCACGAGATGGTGGGGACGAATTCCCGGCTCGACGCCCTCCAGGCGGCGGTCCTCGGGGTCAAGCTCACCCACCTCGACAGCTGGGCCGCGGCGCGCCGGAAGAACGCCTGCGCCTACGAGGGCGCCCTCGCGGACGTCCCCGAGGTGACGCTGCCGGTGGTGCTGGACGGGAATTTTCACGTCTACAACCAGTTCACGATCCGCGCGGAGCGCCGAGACGAACTCAGGGAGCACCTTGCAACCGCGGGGATCGGCTCGGGCATCTACTACCCCGTACCTCTCCACCTGCAGCCCTGCTTCTCGGAACTCGGCGGACGCGAGGGACAGCTTCCCGAAAGCGAGCGCGCGTGCCGCGAGGTCCTGTCGCTGCCGATCTTCCCGGAACTCGGCGACGACCGACGCGACCGGGTGGTGGAGGCGATCCGGGGCTTCTACGGACACGGCGCCTGACGTCGGAATGGGCGATTGCGCCCCCGGGCGCATTAGGCGACCATTCAAGGCTGCAGGCGACACGATGCGACGAGGACGAGGACGAGGGATGCGACGTTCGGGAACACCGGTGGGGAAGCGGCGCGCGCGATGGCGGGCCGGGATCTGCCTGGCGCTGTCGGCGCTCGGGGCCGGGTGTGCCTCGACGCCGGCGTTCCAGGGGCTGGATGCCGAGGCGGTCTACCAGCGCGGGCTTGCGGCCTACGAGGCAGGCGACTGGAAGGACGCCATTGCGGCGTTCGATCACCTGCTCTTCACCTTCCCCGGCCACGAGCTTTCGCCCGAGGCCCGCATCCGGATGGCGCGGGCGCACTTCAACGAGAAGGAGTACATCACGTCGGCGGCCGAGTTCTCGCGCTTTCTGACGATGTACCCGAGCCACGGCCTGGCCCCCGAAGCTTCGCTGGGCGTCTGCCGGAGCTACGAACAGCTCGCACCGGTATCCCAGCGGGACCAGGCGTACACCCAGCGGGCGGTGGACGCCTGCCGCGAGACGATCAACGAGTTCCCCGGCATGAACATCGCCGAGGAGGCCCGGACCATTCAGCGCCGGATGATCGAGCGGCTGGCCCAGCGCGAGTTCGAGGAGGGCTTCTGGTACGAGCGGAGGGGGCTGCACGACCAGGCGATCATCGTGTACCAGGATCTCGTGGACTTCTACCCCCAGACCTCCTGGGCGCCGAGGGGGTTCCTCGGGCTGTACCGTTCCTACCGCGCCATCAACTGGAACACCGAGGCCGAGCAGATCCGTGCCCGCCTCCTCGCCAACTACCCGGATTCCCCGGAAGCCCGCCAGCTGCGGGACGGGGGTGAGGCCCGTGGCCCCGACGCCGGGGGATGAACCGGGCGGCGGACCCGGAACCGGCCCGCGGGGTGGACGCCTCGGCGTGTTCGGGGGCAGCTTCGATCCGCCCCACATCGGCCACATGGCGGCGATCCAGCACGT
>JBJHBX010000102.1:0-8332 GCA_050485725.1 Gemmatimonadales bacterium
TGCACGCCTCCCGCGGGGCGTCGACCAGGACGATCCGGTCGACCTGCCCCTCGAGCCCGGCCTCGAAGAGGAGGGGAATCTCGCTCACGACCAGGCGGTGCCCCTCGGCGGCCCGCTCCGCCACCCATGCGCTCCGGAGCGCGGCGATGCGGGGGTGAAGAACGGACTCGAGGCGGGCCCGCGCCCCGGGATCGGCGAAGATCGTGGCCCGGAGCCCCGGGCGGTCCAGCTCGCCCTCGGCGGTGAGGACCGCATCCCCGAAGAGACGCACGACCTCGGCGAGCCCCTCGGACCCCGGCTCCACGACCTGGCGGGCCAGCGCGTCGGCGCTCACCACCGGGACCCCGGCGTCGGCCCAGAGGCGGGCCACCGTCGACTTCCCCGAGGCGGCGTTTCCGGTGAGCCCCACCTGGATCAGGGGTCGCGCCGGTCCCGCGCCCGACGCCTCCGCCGGGGCCTCCGACCCGCGCCCGTGCGCCGGCGCTGCGCCCGCGGCCTCCGGGGGCCTGCGCGCCCGCTCCGCCGCGAGCGCCCGCTCGGCCTCGCGCCCGCGCTCCGCCACGATGCTGAGCAGCTCCCGGCGCCGCCGGATCCGGGTCGCGATCCATGCCCCCAGCGCCGAAAGCACGAGGATCAGCGCCCAGCCGGTGCCGACCAGGCCGCTTGCGGCCCGCCAGCTCGCGCCGGCCAGGATCCCGACGCCGACGTAGAGGACCATCCAGGCCGCGATCCCGATCAGGTCGTAGAAGACGAAGCGGCCGAAAGGCATTCCGCTCCGCCCCACCGCGGCGGGCATCAGCGTGCGCACGAAGGACACCGTCCGCCCGAGGGTCACGGACCAGAAGGGGCGCCGGAGGATCGTGGCGGCCGTGGGCCCCTCGTAGCGCCGGACCAGCCGCCCCAGGGGTCCGGGCGCGCGATGGAAGATGGAGGTGCCGCGGAGGCGGCCGAGCCAGTAGCCGGTCCAGTCGCCGGCCACCGCGCCGGTGCCCGACGCCAGCAGCACCACCGGCATGGCGAGGTAGCCCTCATGGGCCAGGAAGGCGCCCAGCGCGAGGGCGACCCCCGCCGGCACCATGAGGCCCACCGGGAGCGAGGTCTCGAGCCAGGCCATGGCCGCGAGGAGCCCGGGCCCCGCGAGGAGCAGGAGCTCGGGACCCAGCTCGATCATCGGGGGCGGATCATCGGGAGCAGGTCATCGGAAACGGATCACCGGATGCGGCTTCCTTCACGGACCAGGTCGTCCTCGGTCCCGAAGACACCGTCGGGACCCGCCGAGAGCACCTGGAAGCGGTCCCCCTGCACCCGGAGCTGGTAGCGCGTGCCCCAGGCATCGTGGCGGGAGCGGGACTGCGGGTACCGGCTGTCGAGCCAGGCGTCGAACTCGCCGCGGGCCGTGGGAAGCGAGCCCCCCGACTGGATCCGGAGCTCCAGGTCGTCCACGATCTGGTTCATCTGCTGGTGCGACATCCAGCGGTACGCGGGATTCGCGAGCGGCCCCGCCGTCTCGAGGATCCGGGCACGGGACTCGGGAACGTAGAGGCCCACGCCCAGCGCCAGCACGAGAAGGATCAGGATACGTCCCATGGAGCTCGGTTCCAGGTTCCGGGGCGGAGTCCCGCGCGCGGGCTCAGCGGAGAGCCCGGGCGCGGCGTCGCATGTCGCGCGTCCAGTGCAAGTAGCGCACCACCGCCTCGTCCGAGCCGGTGGCACCCGAGTCCCCCCACGCGGTCTCGGAGCGCCATTCCAGGTAACCCGCCGGGGGAAGCGGAAGGAAGGGCGGATGCCGCCACCAACCCCGCCGCCTCGAGGCCCAGGCGAGCCCCGCCAGCGCCGGCCAGGTCGAGGGGTGGCGAAGCGCCACGACCAGCATCGAGCGGTAGATGGACATGGGTTGCGGGCTCCGGAAAGGACGGGCTCGAAGGTTGCAGGCCGGTTCGGTGGGCCATGGCCGGAACCCCGACGCGGCGGCAATGTAGCACCGGGGGCGGGTCGCCGGAACCTTGCCCGGGTACCGGGAACCGCTTCACCTTCGAGGAATCCATGCGTCACTCCCATCGCTTCGTGAGTCCCACCTACCCGGTGCTCTACGCGGTCGCGCCGCCGGACGTTTCGACGGGCGGCCCCGCGCACCTCTCTCTGGCACTGCTGGTGGGAGGCGTGCCCTCGTTCCTGGCGACCCTTCCGGTCGACCCGGGGGTGCTCGACGAGCTCGTCGCATCGCTCGATGCCGGCGACGTGCGGGTGTCGGTGCGGGGGATCGCCGTCGACGCAGACGAGGTGGCGGCGGCCGAGGGGGTCGCTCAGGACGGCGACGGACCCGACGAGAGCTGGAAGGGTTCGATCCCCGCCTGGGATGCCTCGGGCTCCGGGCCCGGCGAGCCCCCCGAGGGGGATCCGGCAGGAGATGCGGATGCGGACCCGGACGCGGACCCGGAGGCGGGCTTCGGGCGCGCCGCGCGAGAGGGAACGCTCCCCGCAGCCTACCTGGGGCTCGTCTGCCGCGATGGGCGCCGCATGGGTGTGGCGAGGATCGTCTCCAGGGACCGCCGGGCGACGCCGGAGGAGGTGGCCCGCTACGTTCTCGACAAGATCACGAGCGGGGTGCAGATCCCCGACCTGGCCTCGGCGGGGTGACGCCGGGGTCGGATCCCGCCCCCCCCGGGGCGCCCCCCGCTGCGCGGACCGGGCTCCACCCATCTCCACCACCGATTCATCCTCCAGGAACCACGATGAAGATTTCCCTCTTCCCCCAGGGCACCCGGGTGCGCGTTCGCCAGGGGCGCCTTCCCATGGATGCAGCGCTCGTGGGCCGCACGGGCCTCGTGCTCGGCCACGACCGGTCCGTCCCCGACAAGGTCCACGTGCAGCTCGACGACGAGGACCGCCTTCGCGTCTTCACCGAAGAGGAACTCGAGGCCGCCTGAGTCCCGGCGGGGGCGCTGCGGGGACCCCGCTTGGTCGGACCCCACCGCCGCGCCTATCTTTCGAGGCTCGTTCGAGCGGGGCTCCGCCCCGTCGTTCGGAACCCCGAGTGCGCATCGCAGGAGAACGAATGTCCGCCGACATGACCGCCCCCCACCCCGACGCCGCCACGGCGACCCCCGACGCCCTCGACGGATCGGAACCCGGCCGTGACCTGGCCGGGCTCGACCGGGAGACGCTCCTTCGCTGGTATCGGACCATGCTCCGGTCCCGCCGGATCGATGACCGGGAGATCAGCCTCAAGCGACAGAACAGGATCTTCTTCCAGATCTCGGGAGCCGGGCACGAGGCGGTGCAGGTGGCGCTGGCTGAGCACACGCGGTCCGGTTCGGACTGGTACTACTTCTACTACCGGGACCGGGCCTTCGCGCTGGCGCTGGGGCAGACGCCCCTCGAGCACCTGCTCCAGGCCGTGGGTGCCGAGGCGGATCCGGCCTCGGGGGGGCGGCAGATGCCCGCCCACTACGGCGACCGCCGCTACCGGATCGTCAGCACCTCGTCGCCCACCGGGACCCAGTTCCTGCAGGCGGTGGGGACCGCCGAGGGTTCCTGGCGCGCCCGCCAGCTCGACGAGATCCGCGAGCGGATCGAAGCCTTCGAGGACGACGAGATCGTGGTGGTCTGCACCGGCGACGGCACGACCTCGGAAGGAGAGTTCTGGGA
This sequence comes from Gemmatimonadales bacterium, assembly GCA_050485725.1. Classification (GTDB taxonomy): domain Bacteria; phylum Gemmatimonadota; class Gemmatimonadetes; order Longimicrobiales; family Gaopeijiaceae; genus SKNW01. The sequence goes on from JBJHBX010000102.1 coordinate 3,649, forward strand.
GGCGATGAACACCGCCTGCAACCTGCGGCTCCCGGTCCTCTTCCTGGTCGAGGACAACGAGTACGCGATCTCGGTTCCCGTCGAGGTGCAGACCGCCGGGGGGAGCATTTCCCGGCTCCTGACCGGCTTCCCGAACCTCCGCATCCTGAACTGCGACGGCACCGACGTCATCGATTCGTACGAGAAGGCGGGCGAGGCGGTGGCCTGGTGCCGCGCCGGCGAGGGTCCCGCCCTCCTCCACGCGAAGACGGTGCGCCCCTACTCGCACTCGATGTCCGACGACGAGCGGGCGTACCGCTCTCCCGCCGAGCTCGACGCCCAGGCCGCCCGCGACCCCCTGGTGCGGATGCGGAACCTGCTCCTCTCCGAGGGGCTCGCCGGCGAGGCCGAGCTCGAGGCCCTCGAGAAGGCGGTCGAGGAAGAGGTGGCCGCCGCCGCCGACGAGGCGCTCGGCCACCCCCAGCCCCACCCGTCGACGGCCACGAAGTGGCTCTTCTCGGAAGAGGTGGACCCGACCTCGGCGGACTTCGATACCGAGGACGCGCCCGCGTACGAGGACGACCGCGAACTCACCATGGTCGACCTCCTGAACGCCTGCATGCGCGACGAGATGGAGCGGGACCCGCGGATCGTCGTGTTCGGCGAGGACGTGGCGGACGCATCGAGGGAGGGTGCGCTCGACGAGGTCTCCGGAAAGGGCGGGGTCTTCAAGGTCACGCACGGGCTCCAGCGGCGTTTCGGCGGGGTGCGCGTCTTCAACTCGCCCCTGGCCGAGGCCAACATCGTCGGGCGGGCCATCGGCATGGCGCTCCGCGGCTACAAGCCGGTGGTCGAGATCCAGTTCTTCGACTACATCTGGCCCGCCTTCCACCAGATCCGGAACGAGCTGGCCACGATGCGCTACCGGTCGGCGAACGCCTGGTCGTCGCCGGTGGTGATCCGCGTGACCTACGGCGGGTACCTGAAGGGCGGCGCGATCTACCACTCGCAGACCGGCGAGACGCTCTTCACCCACACGCCGGGGCTTCGGGTCGTGCTTCCGTCGAATGCCGAGGACGCGGCGGGGCTCCTCCGGACCGCCATCCGCTGCGAGGACCCGGTCCTCTTCCTCGAGCACAAGCACCTCTACCGGCAGGTCTACAACAAGGGCCGCTACGCCGGGAAGGACTTCATGATCCCCCTCGGCAAGGCGAAGGTGGTCCGCGAGGGGCGCGATCTGACCGTGGTCACCTGCGGTGCACTCGTGAAGCGCTCCCTCGATGCCGCGAAGGTGGCGGCGGCGGAGCACGGGATCGAGGCCGAGGTCATCGACCTCCGGACGCTGAACCCCCTCGACATGGAGCGGATCGGCGACTCGGTGAAGAAGACGAACAAGGTGGTGGTCGTGCACGAGGACTCGCTCTCGTGGGGGATCGGCTCCGAGATCGCGGCGCGCATCGCCGACGACCTCTTCCCCTGGCTCGACGGGCCGGTGCGCCGGGTGGCCTCGAAGGACACCTGGGTCGCGTACGCGCCCGACCTGGAGCAGGTCATCCTGCCGCAGACCGACGACGTGCTGAAGGCCATCGTCGACCTGGCGAAGTACTGATTCCGGGCGTGAACGAGGCGCCGAGCCCCATGCGAAACGCCCCCCTCCTCGGCGCCCTCTCCCTGGTCCTCGTCGCTGCCGGGCTCGCCATGCCCGATCCCGCCGCGGGCCAGGCCCCCCTCGCGCCCACCGGGCCCTTCGGATCGGTGCTCGCGGGAATCGACGGAACCGACCCCGGCGTGCATGCCTTCGGGGGGGTGGGGGGTGGGGTCATGCTTCACAGGTTGGGCGGGATCGAGGGGGTGGGGCTCGCCGGTGGCGGTGCCTCGTACACCTCGTTGCTGGTGGCGGCCGGACCCTCCCTGCGCCTGGTGGCCGACCCCCGGGGGGAGCTCAGGCTCTGGGGCGGGGGGGGATGGTACCGCGAGGCCCTCTCCGGAGGGGTGGACGCCGCCCCCCGGAGCATGGCGAGCGGGGTGGTGGGTCTCTCGGGCCGGACCCCGGTGGGTCGGGTGCACCTGGCCGCCGGGGTGATCCACTGGCGGGGACGCGCCGACGGCGACGGCTTCGTCCGCAGCCCCGTGGCGAGCGGCTGGCGACTCATGGTCGGGGTGGGTCGATGAGGGTCCGGGATCCCGCCCGCGCCCGTCTGCACGGCGCCCGCCTCCTCGTCCCCGTGCTCCTGGCGATCCTGGTCGGATCCTGCGACGCGTCGCCGGTCCTCTTCCCCGACGCGGCCTCGGTCGAGGTTGCGGGAAGTCCCGACCAGCTCCGCGGCGTTGCGGGAGAGGTGCTCCTTCCGGCGCCCGAGCTTCGCATCGTGGACGGCTCCGGAAACCCGGTGCCGGGCGCACGGGTCTCGGTGCAGGTAACGGAGGGGGGCGGGTCGATCGGATCCGGCACCCGGATCTCGGACCGAAGCGGCATCGTGTCGCTTTCGGGGTGGACGCTGGGCGAGGCCGCGGGTCCGAATGCCCTCGAGGTCCAGGTGGAGGGGCGCGGGTCGGCGGGTGCCGGTTCCGGATCCCCCTCACGCGTCGTCACCGCGCTGGGCGAGGCCGGGCCCCCGTCCAGGATCGAGCCCGCCGTCGAGGGAGCGCTCCGGGGCCCCGTGGGCCAGCCGCTCGAGGCGGCGATCCGGGTCCGCGTGCTGGACCGCTTCGACAACCCGGTCCCCGCCCGCGACGTGAACTTCGAGCCCCTGGAGGGGGGCGGGACGGTGTCGACCTCGAGCCTCGCCACCGACGCCGGGGGGTTCGCGGGGCCGGTGGCGTGGACGCTCGGCTCCACCGCGGGGCTCCAGGGGCTTCGGGTGGCGGCGACCGGGGTCTCCGGGGTGGCCACGACCCTCGAGGCCGAGGCCGAACCCGGCCCCCCCGCCGAACTCAGGCTCGAGGGTACGCCACCCTCCGAGGGCACGGTGGGCGAAGTCGTCGACATGACGCTCGACGCCCGGGTCGTCGACGCCTTCGGGAACGGGACCGTCGGGGTCGAGGTGACGTTCACCCCCGCTTCGGGCTCCGGGAGCGTGTCCGAATCGGTGGGCACCACCGGAAGCGACGGTCGGGCCGCGCTTCCCGCCTGGACCCTCGGCACGGAGGTGGGACCGCAGGCGCTGGTGGTCGCGGCGTCGGGGGGGCTCCCCCCGGTGGAGCTCGGACTCGTCGCCCGCGCCGGGCCCCCGGCATCGCTCGTGGCCCTCACCGACACCACCTTCACGGCGATCCCGGGCGAAGTCGTCGAGCCGGCGCCTGCGGTCCGCGTGCGCGACGCCTTCGGGAACCCGGTGGCGGGCGCCCGGGTGGACTTCACAGGCCAGGGCACGATCACGGGCGGCGAGGCGGCGACCGATGCCTCCGGACGGGCGGCGGTGGGAAGCTGGCAGCTCCGCCCGAGCGCCGGCGAGGACCGCCTCGAGGCGGCCCTCGTGCCTGCGGTCGGCGGGGTGACCCCGGTCGTGTTCCGCGCCCAGGTGGTCGCGCCCCCCTTCCTGCTGTCGATCCAGTCGGGGCAGGACCAGGCCGCCCCGGCGGGCACCACGCTCCCGGACCCGGTGGTCCTCCGCCTCGAGACCGAGGGGGGCGCGCCTGCCCCGGGCGAGATCCTGACGCTCGCGGTGCTGGAGGGGGGTGGGTTCGTGTCCTCCTCGACGGTCGTGACCGGTGGCGACGGTCGGGCGAACATCACCGGATGGACACTCGGTCCGGAGCCGGGACCGAACCGGCTGCGGGTGCAGGGCACCCAGTCGAACCCGGTCACGGTCCGGGCCACTGCCGAGGTCCCGCCCGACCCCGAGCCGTCGGCCTACCGCGTCGACGCGGCGCACCTGAACCAGGGAAGCCAGACCTTCCTGGGCGAGATCGCCCTCGTGGCCGGCCGAGGCGGGCTCTTCCGGGTCTTCGTGTCGGGGACGGAGCCCTCGCCCCCGGGTGTCCGGGTACGGGTCCGCCTGCGCCACGGGTCGACGGTGGTCTTCGACGAGGTGGTCGGGCGCGCGGGGAACGGTGGCATCACCACGGGCACGCCGAACCTGTCGAGCCTCGAGGGATCCTGGAACCTCCAGGTGCCGGGGGCGCTGATCCAGCCCGGGCTCTCGATGCGGGTCGATGTCGATCCGGATGGGGTCCTGGGGCTCCCGCCCGGTTCGGTGTCCTGGCCCTCCGAGGGCGACTGGGTCACCCCGGTGGTGGTGGAGCTCCCGACCTTCCGCTCGACCTTCATTCCGGTCCACGTCGAGGACTACGACCTGACCGGTCGCATCACCCCGTCGAACGTGGGCGACTACACCGCCTTCACCCTCGACGCCTTCCCGATCGGGGCGTCCGACTTCGAGGTGCGCACCACGCCGCTGGTCTATGACGGGAGCTTCCAGAACCCGAGCGAGGGATGGGTCGGCGTGCTCCAGGACATTCGCGACCTGCGCCTCGCCGAGGGGGCGCTCAACCGCTACTACCACGGGATCCTGCAGCGCCCCTCCGGGCCCGGGATCGCGGGCATCGCGTACGTCGCGACCCAGCCCATGGGCATCCAGAACCTGGCAGCCGTGTCCTTCGACGCCCTGCCGACCGCGGGGCCGGTCATCGCCCACGAGTTCGGGCACAACTTCGGCCGTTACCACGCACCCTGCGGGGTCGGTTCCGGGCTCGACGGGGCGTA
>JBJHBX010000103.1:0-8294 GCA_050485725.1 Gemmatimonadales bacterium
TACCTGCTGGGAGACTGAGGGGAGCGAGGCGACCGGCTTCCCTGCCGGCTGCCGGTCAGCGATAGGTGACCGAGGTCAGCCGGGCGTCGAAGAAGCGGAACTCGTCGGGGTCGCCGAGCCGCCACCCCGCCTCCACCCGCGCCGGCACCCGGAAGCCCCCGCTCTCGAACTCGCCCGACAGTTCGACCTGGAAGCGTTCGTAGCTCCCGTCGTTCCAGCGGAGTGCCCAGGCGCGGAGGGGGCGGCCGTCGGGATCGACCTCGACGTGGGTGACCACCTCCTCGCCCCCGACGGCGAGGCGGAAGCGGGCGACCCGGTCGTCGACGGCCTCCCACGTGGGGGCCGGCCCTGCGCCCTGGCCCGGGACGAGGAACGCGGGGACGAGGACCGCCTCCATGGCGAGCCGGGCAGCGGCGGATCGGGTCACGTCGCTCCCGGAGGCCCGCATCACGGGAATGAGCCCGAAGAGCTTCCAGCGCATCTCGCCCTCGCCCGCCGAGAAGCGGTCGAAGCCGCGAATGCGCATGACACCCCCCCAGGTCCGGGCGCTCCAGATGAAACCGTGGGGCGGTGCGAGCACCTGCACAGCCTCCATGGAGATGGGCCCCCGCTCCGGGTCCAGGACGATCGTCCCTTCCATGGCGAGCTCGGCGCTCCGGGCGAGGGGCGTGCCCGGCTCAATGGCGCGGAGCAGGAAGCGGCGCGCGGGTTCCGGAAGGTCCTCCACCACGGCCGGGTCGAAGGGCTCGACGGGGGCGGCCGTCGGAAGGGCGAGCTCCTCCCAGTGGCCGGACGGTCCGCGGTCGAAGCGGGCACACCCGGGAAGGGCCATCAGCATGAGCATTCCAGGGGCGAGGGCCCGGACCGTGTTCCCGTGAAGCGTCGTCATGGCTCGGTATCGGTTCGCGCCGTCGTCGGAGGGCTCAGCCGGCGTTCCCGGCGAGGGGGTCTTCCCACCGGAGTCCCGGGAAGCGCGCGAAGTCCCGGTCGGTCGAGCAGAGCACGAGCCCGTACTGGATCGCCAGCGCGGCCAGGTGGGCGTCGGGTACGAGGTCCGGTCGGGCCGCGGTGGGCATGAGCGCCTGGAGGACGTCGGCGTGGCGTTCGGTGGGCGTGGGGATCCAGGCAGGGCGGCAGTCGAGCCAGGCACGGACCTGCGCCCAGGCGCGGTCCATGGACATGGGCTCGTGGAAGACGCGGGGGTTCGTGGCGATCCGCACGAAGGCCAGGAGCGAGGGCCAGGGGAGCGCGACCCCCACCCTGCCGTTCAGCTTCTCGTCGAGCCAGCAGCGCGCCGCCTCGTGCTCGCGGAAGTCGCCGATGCGGGCATACAGGAGCAGGTTCGCGTCGACGAGAATCACCGGCGCTCCTCCCCCTCGATCAGGGCGAGGACGCCCGCCACGTCATCGACCGAGGGGAGCCGCGTACCCCCCAGCGATTCGGAGGGCGTCCGGTACGGGGCGGTCTCGGGCGGCGTCGGGTTCTCGAGCTGGGCGAGGCCCAGGCGAAGCGCCTCGTTCACGATCGACCGGAACGGCACGTCGCGTTCGGCCCGGAGCCGCTCCAGGAGCTTTGCCACGTCGGGATCGAGCGTCAGCGTGGTCCTCATGCACGAAAGCATCGAGGGGTGATGCGCTGATGTCAAGCACGGCACGGACACCGCCGGGGACGATCACGCCGATGGGGATCCCTCCGCCTCGTCATGGAGCCCCAGGAGCGCCCCCAGCCGGGTCGCCTGGGCCTTCGGTATCTGCAGGTCGAGCCCCTTCCGGCCCAGCATGCCGCGCCCCAGGATCCGGCCTCGCCAGCGAACGGCGACGGCGCCGGGGCCCGGCCCGGGTACAGCCGGGTCCGTGGCTGGGTCCAGGAAGCGGCCGGCCAGGAGTGCCGCGAGGTCGGCGTCCGAGACCTCGACGACCCCGGCGCGGAGGAGCGACCCGAAGCGGGTCAGGAAGCTCGTCGAGGGGTTCTCGCGACCGGGGCCGGCCTGCCTGAAGGCCCGGAGTCCCATGCTCACCACGCGCCACCCGCCATGGGGGCGCCATCCTTCGGCCGGCCACTCGCCCGCGGTCTGGGTCCATACGTTCTCTCCGCGGACCATCCAGCCGAGGCCGGCGAGGGCCCCCTCCTCGACGCCGAACCGGTGGCGAAGGAGCGAGGTCGCAACCTCGATCCGCTCCTGCGCCTCCCCCGGGTCCTCGCCGGGGAAGGCCTCGGGAACGGGGCTCCAGCCGGCGTCCGGCTCTGCATCCCCTGAACCGGACCCCCCTTCCAGCCTCCGAAGTCGCGCGACGAAGGCGCCCCCCGAGTCCAGGTGCTGCGGGTAGAGGCGCCAGGCGTGGCGCACCTGGTCGGGGTAGCTCCGGCCGTTCCAGGCCGTGATCCCCGGCGCGTGGGGAAGGTCCAGCGGAATCGGCTCCACCTCGGCCCGGCCCCCCGCGAGGACCTTCGCCAGGATCGCCTCGTTCTCTTCCGGGGCCCAGGTGCAGGTGCTGTAGACCACGGTACCCCCCGGGCGGACGAGCTCGATGGCCCGCCGGAGGAGGGCCTCCTGGAGCGCCGTCACGTAGCGCAAGAACTTCCCGTCGCGCTTCGGGAGCCGCCCCCCGGTTCGACGGAAGTTGCCCTCGGCGGAGCAGGGCGCATCCACGAGGACCCGGTCGAAGCGGGCGCCCCCCGCCAGTTCCCGCCCGTCGGCCGCCACGACCAGCACGTTCGTGTGCCCCAGCCGGAAGACATTCGCCATCAGCCCCCGGAGCCGCTTCTCCTTCGGGTCGATGGCCACGAGGCAGCCCCGGTCCTCCATGCACTCGGCAAGGTGCGTGGTCTTTCCGCCGGGGGCCGCGCAGAGGTCCAGGATGCGCTCCCCGGGGCGGGCGCCCAGGGCCAGGGTGGGGACGGCCATGACCGCCTGCTGGACGTTGAAGAGGCCGAGCCAGTGTTCGGGGGTCTGGGCGACCGAGTGCGGCGCGTGGACCACCTTCCTGAGCTCCGGAAGCCCCGGTACCCCTTCCAGCACGAAGCCCTGTTCCCGGAGCGCCCGGTCGAGGTCGTCGGGCGCCACGAGCCCGGTCCGCACCCTGAGGTTCACCGGCTCCGGGGCCAGGTTTGCCGCGACGAAGGCGTCGTAGTCCTCCACCAGCGCGCGGTAGCGCTCGAGGCGGACGGTGGAGGGAGCGCCGGGGGCCCCGGTCATCCGCTCCCCGCGGGGGTTCCCGCGCCGGCGCCTCCGATGTCCCAGCGCTCGAACCACGCCACGATCCGCCGGAGCCGTTCCACCAGGTTCACCGGGGTTCCGGAGCGCGAGAGCTCGTGCCCCTCGCCGTGGAAGATGACCATTTCCACCGGCACGCCCAGCGCCTTCAGCGCGTAGAACCACTCCTGCCCCTGGCCGATCGGGGTGATCTGGTCCTGGTCGGAGTGGATCACGAGGGTAGGGGTGCGCACCCGGTCGGCGCGCGAGAGGGGGGAGCGCTCCCAGTAGAGCCGGTAGTTCTCCCAGATCGTGCCGCCGAACTCCTCGCGCATGGCCCGGGGCGGATAGGCCTGCGTTCCCGCCTCCGAGATCCAGTTCGACACGCTCCGCTGCGTGACTGCCGCGCGGAAGCGCGTGGTCTCGGTGGTGATCCAGTTCGTCAGGAAGCCCCCGTGGCTCCCGCCGGTAATGAAGAGCCGCTCCGGATCGATCCAGCCGAAGCGCGAGAGCGCCTCCTCGACCAGGCGCAGGTTGTCGCGGGCATCCGGGCCACCGTAGTCGCGACGCACCGCGCTCTGGAAGGCGTGGCCGTAGCCCGAGCTCCCGCGGTAGTTCACGAAGGTCACGGCGTAGCCCGCCGCCGAGAGCACCTGGAACTCGGGCATCCAGGCCCTGCCCCACATGCCGCCGGGTCCTCCCTTGATGTTCAGCACCATGGGGTGCCTGGCGTCGGCGTTCCAGTTCACCGGGCGGATCATGAAGCCCTGGAGCAGGTCCCCTTCGCCGTTCAGGAAATCGAACTCCTCGACCCTGCGGAGTTCCAGGCCGGCCAGGAGCTCGCGGTTGAAGGACGTGAGCGGCCTGGGGTTCCGGCCGTCGCCCTCGGCGACCCAGACCTCGGGCGGGTTCACCTCGTTCTCATAGAGAAAGGCGATGCGGTTCCCGTCGGCGGAAAGGGTCGGCGAGCGGACCATGCCGTCTTCGCCGAAGAGGGGGCGGCTGTCCGAGCCGTTGGCGTTCACCCGGTAGAGGGGGCGCGTTCCCCGGTGGTCCGCGGTGAAGTACAGGTGGCGCCCCGACGGGTGCCAGAAGAACTCGCCCGGGTCCAGGTCCACGTCGAGGGTCAGCGTGCGCGGGGAGGGCCCGCCCTCCACGTCCACGACCTGGAGGTGGGCGCGGGCATAGCGCCCCGGGGCGAAACGGTAGAGAAGGCTTCGCCCGTCGGGGGACCAGGTCGGCGAGGTGGGGCGTCCCTCCGGGAGCTCCAGGGCCCGGGGCGCCTCGCCAGGTGGTGCCGAAAGGTCCAGGACCCAGAGGTCCCGGGGAAAGGCGCCGTCGTACTCTTCTCCCGAGCCGTCGCGCTGGAAGACCACGGTTCGGCCGTCGGGCGAGACGGCGGCGTCGTTGTCGTTCCACCGCGCATCCCCCGGGGTGAGGGGTGCAAGCGACTCCACCGCCGGATCGAAGATCCAGAGATGCCGGCGCTCGGGGCCGAGGAGTCCGACCCCCTCGGCCTTGTAGACCGCGTCGGTCACCACGGTGACGTCCGGGGCGGAGGGGTCCTTTTCCGGCGCCGGTCGCCGGGGATCGCTGACGCCCGGCTCCAGGTTCAGCGTCAGGAGGATGCGGCCGTCCCGGGTCCAGGTGAAGTCCGAGACGGATCCCTGCCGGAGGTGGAGCGCGACGGGAGCTTCGCCCCCCTCCCGCGGCACGATGCGGAGCCGGGCGCCGTCGCCTCCGCCCTCGCCCACGGTGTCCCTGGCCGTGTCGAGGTAGGCCAGGCGAAGCCCGTTCGGCGACCACCGGGGCATCGCGTCGCGGGTGCCGGGGGTCAGCTGTCTCGGCTCGGAAGCACCGTCGGTGGAGGCGACCCAGATGCCGCCCTCGCGGCTGCGCCGGTCGTCCGACACCCTTCGCACGACGAACGCCACCTCGCTCCCGTCGGGAGAGATCCGCGGGTCACTGACGAAGGTGAGGCGGTGGTAGTCCTCGGGGACCATCCCCCGCGCCGCCGAGGCGGCCTGCGCCATGAGCCCCGGCGAGGCGGCGGGAAGGACGGCCCCGGGGAGCGTCGGGAACCCGAGGAGGCCGGCCAGGACCAGCAGCGTCGATGGGAGGAGGCGGCCGGAGCGAGGTCGAGGCATGGAGGGGGGAGGGTCAGGGTGTGCTGGACGAGGCGCGGTGGCCCGTCATGGGTCCCGCGCATTCGGCGTCGAAGCGAATGGTACGGTGCAAGCGGCCCCGGATGTTCCGCCCGATCAGCGGCGAAGCGCCCGCTCGAAGGCCACGGCGGGTCCCCAGTGTCCCCGGTTCCGGAGCCAGTTGACGAAGCCGCGGACGTCGAAGGCGCGCACGAGCGAGAAGATCACGATCCCGACGGTCACGGCGCGGGCGCCGATCCAGAAGGCCCGTTCCCAGGTCGCCCCGGCCGACAGCAGGATCGCGACGACGAGGGCCACCGGGATCCAGAAGACGGGGCGGAGAATGTCGCGACTTCCCCTTGCCAGCGCGCTCGACCACGAGGGCGCCGGTTCCTCCCAGCGGATCGCGGTGGCACCGCGATCCAGCGCCTCCCGCAGGCGCATGGGGAGCGCCCCCTTCCGCCAGGCCACGAGGGCGGTGGTGCCGGCCACGAGGCCCCAGCATCCGACCCACGCCGAGAGCATCAGGGCCAGCCCGGGAACGCCGACGTTCCAGCGTCCGACCACCCAGTTCACCGCGATCTCGTAGGCCCTGAGCAGGTCGTCGCCGACGAGCAGGTACTGGAGGAGGAGCCCCTGCGATGCGGCCCAGGCGCCCACCAGCGCTCCGCCCGCGAAGATCCCGAGCGCGTTCCACCCCAGGAGCCGCGAGGCTCCCCCGAAGAGGAGACCCTGGATCGTGATGGCGAGCATCGACCGGACCCGGGTTCCCGCCGGCGAGAGGGCCTTGATTCCCGCCGAGATGAAGGGGACCCAGACGACCCGGCTGCGCCGCCCCAGCCCCGCGCCGGCGAAGACCATCACCGCGGCCTGGATGCTGGAGAGCGCGAGCCCCCGGAAGGGGATGCGGGCCGCGTGCAGCGCCGTGCCCACCGACCACTCGAAGCCCCCCGAGCCTGCGCCGTAGACGCCAACCCGGGACCAGTCGCGCTGCTCGAGGACCAGCGTCCGCAGCTCGTCGAGGGCTTCGGGCACACGGGTCCGCGGATCGCCCTCGAGGTCGACGATTCGGTCGAAACGGCGCCCGAGACGCGCCTCGATCCGGTTCGCCACGCCGGACCGGACCCCGACCACCACGATCCCGGGCGACCGGCCCTCGACCTCGGGCCAGAGGGCCATGTGCCCGCCCCCCTCGGCCTCGACGCGGCCGAACTCGTCGAGCAGGAGAAGGTCGGGCGCCCGGTCGGCGAGGGTGGAGCGCACCCAGCCGTGGGCGTCGTCGAGGGCCTCGGCCGAGAAGGTGTAGGGGACGGCGCCGCGGGCGGTGCGGTCGCGGCGAGCGAAGGGGAGGCGGGCGTCGGAGCCCAGGTGCACCAGGTCGTACCCGGGGGCGCCCTTCCTGGGGCCGGTGCGGATCCCGATCGCCGGCTGCGCGAAGCCGTCCACGGTGAGACCCTCGGAGGCCGCCCATGCGGCCAGGTCCACCAGGGTGGAGGTCTTTCCGGATCCGGCGGGACCCGTTACGGCAATGAGGAGCAAGGACCCCTCCAGGTCGTGACAGGAATTCGTTAAATTGAAGGGCTCGGGTGGCTACGCCCTGCCATTCGACCGCGACAACGCACGGACCTCCCGGTCCCCCCGCAGGCAGGCGGCGCCCGCCCGGGGAGGACTTCATCACGGCGGGCGCGGGGTGGCGACGAAGCCGCCTCCGGCCCGGTGGACATCATGCAGATTCGAAACATCGCCATCATTGCCCACGTTGACCATGGGAAGACGACCCTGGTCGACAAGATGCTCCGGCAGGCCGGGGTGTTCCGCGACAACCAGGCGGTCGAGGAGCGGGTCATGGACTCGAACCCCCTCGAGCGCGAGCGCGGGATCACCATTCTCGCGAAGAACACCGCGGTGGAGTGGAACGGGGTCAAGATCAACATCGTCGACACCCCGGGCCACGCCGACTTCGGGGGCGAAGTGGAGCGCATCCTGCGGATGGTGGACGGGGTTCTCCTCCTGGTGGACGCCGTCGAAGGGCCCATGCCGCAGACCCGCTTCGTGACCCGGAAGGCGCTCGAGCTGGGGCACATGCCGGTGGTGGTCGTGAACAAGGTCGACCGCCCGGCATCGCGCGCGGCCGAGGTCCACGACGAGGTCCTCGAGCTCTTCTTCGACCTCGATGCCACCGAGGAGCAGCTGAACGCGCCCTTCCTCTACGCCTCGGGGCTCGACGGCTGGGCCACCCGCGAAATGGGGTCGAAGGGGGACGACCTGACGCCGCTCTTCGAGGCGATCCTGGCGCACGTGCCCGCGCCCGCTTCCGACGCGGAGGCTCCCTTCCAGATGCTCGTCTCGACGCTCGACCACTCGAGCTACGTGGGCCGCATCGGGATCGGCCGCATCGAGCGGGGCACGGTGCGCGTGGGTGACGCGGTGGCGCTTCTTCCCTTCGGGGATCCCGGCCCGGTGGCCGAGGGCCAGGCGATGCGTGCCCGGGTCACGAGGCTCTACACCTTCCAGGGGCTCGAGCGGGTCGAGGTCAACGAGGCCCGCGCCGGCGACATCGTGGCCCTCTCGGGGCTTGACGCGGTGGACATCGGCCAGACGATCACGCACCCGGAGCACCGGGAGCGGCTGCGCGGCATCAAGGTCGAGGAACCCACGCTCGCGGTGGACTTCACCGTGAACAACTCCCCCTTTGCCGGGCAGAGCGGGAAGTTCGTGACGACCCGCCAGGTGCGTGAGCGCCTCTTCCGCGAGCTCGAGCGGAACGTGGCCCTGCGGGTCGAAGACACCGATCAGCCCGACACCTTCGCCGTTGCCGGTCGGGGCGAGCTCCACCTGACGATCCTGATGGAGACGATGCGCCGCGAGGGCTTCGAGTTCCAGGTGTCGCGGCCCCGCGTCATCGAGCGGAGGGGCGAGGACGGCAGCCGTCTCGAGCCCTACGAGGAGGTGCTCAT